>JBPCNJ010000183.1:0-7478 GCA_051001375.1 Gemmatimonadaceae bacterium | reverse complement strand
GGACCGCTCTCCGTGGACTGGGCGCTCGCCCATCGCCGCCCGAGATCGGTGATGCGGTAACCGGAACCGCTATACTATAGGCATTACACGCACTGATGCAGTGAATGCACTACTGCCTCATGCGCCTTCACCCACAACCTGTGTAGCAGCCTCCACGCGCTTGCTGTACGCCGCGACACTCTCATCGTCGCCCATATGTGGAAGCACCCAGTCCTCACGCTCGGGCTGCGATGAGTCGAGCGAGTCCACGTACAGGTCGCCACCGGCCTTCACCACGGCCGCCTCGAATTGATCGATCGCCGACAGCAGGTCGGCCAGGTCGGCGTCCGGGGCGTCGCCGCTGATCGTGAGACCTTTCTGATGCAGCCTCGCGATCATCTCGCTGTGCAGTGCGGTGCGCTCGTCGTCGCGGATGGAATCGTTGAAGTCGGATTGTTCGGCCATGGTTTCAATTGAGGGTTTGGGTCAGGTATTCTCTTGTTCAAGAGCGATGCCGCGCTGTCATCCCGATTGTGGATCTATCGGCGCGGCAGGGGGCGCGCCTTACGGGTTACTTGTCGGTCCCCGTGCAGGCTGCATCATGGTCACGCCGCCGGCCGTCATCCCACCGTCGCACGGGACGATCGCGCCAGTGATGTAGCCGGCCGCCTCGCTGCAGAGGAAGACCACCAGGTCGGCAATGTCGTCCTTGGATGCCAGTCGCTGGAGCGGCAACTGGCGCTCGAGTGCATCGCGCACCGGTCCGGCCGGCGCCAGACGATCCATGCCTTCCGTATCAGCCACCGCACCGGGAATGACACCATTCACGCGTATGCCCAGCGGCCCCCACTCGATGGCCAACGTCCGAGTGAGCACGTCCACACCCGCTTTGGCTACGCACACATGCGCCTGGAAAGCCATCGCCTGGACGGCTTGTGGCGCGGAGATATTGATGATCGACGCGCCGGGCCGCTGCAGATGCTCGAACGCCGCTCGACAGGTGTTGAAGGTCCCGAGCAGGTCGATGTCAACAACCGACTTGAACGCGTTGGCAGACATCACACTGGCCGGTGCCGGAAAGTTGCCCGCCGCACCACACACAACGATGCCTAGCTCACCGAACCGATCGTGCGCGCTGGCGACCGCACGGGCAAGCGCGTCATAGTCGCGCACGTCAGCGGCGAAACCGGCAGCTTCGCCGCCTCGCTCAACTATTCCGTTCGCCACCGCGTCCAGCTTGGTCTGCGTTCGGCCCACCAGTGCGACCCGCGCACCCTGCTCGGCGAACCGCTCCGCGATTCTCTGGTTGATCCCAGAGCCGCCACCAGTGACCAGAGCATTCCTGCCACCCAGGAGGCCAGCCCGAAACGTGATCGTGTCCACCTCAGCGCCCCTCAAACTTTGGCGCGCGCTTCTCAGCGAACGCCGTCATCGCTTCCGCGAAATCGCGCGACTGCATGAACGCCGCGTTCCACAACGCCGTGTAACGCAGGCTCTCGCCGATGCCAGCGTACGCAGATTCATTCATGACATGCTTCACCCCCTGCACAGCGAGCGGAGGATTTGCAGCGATGCGGCCGGCGATGTCTCGCGCACGAGCCAACGCGCCGTCAGCAGTGTCGCAGACATGATTGACCAGGCCAATATCCGCCGCACGTTCAGCATTAAAGTCCTCGCCCGTCAGTGCGAGCTCGCGCGCGGCCCCATCACCGACAATCGCGGGGAGCCGCTGCAGACTGCCCATGTCCTCCACGATTCCGATCCGCACGGCGCGCACGGAGAACATCGCATCGCGTGAGCACACGCGAACATCCGCGGCGCAGATGATGTCAATGCCCGCGCCAACGCACCACCCGGATACACTCGCCACGACAGGCTTGCGGCAGTGCATTACGGACGTGATAGCGCGCTGCATTGTCGTCAGCCGATCGAAGAAGCGCGTTCGCTCAGCGGCCATCGCTGGACCAGCCAGCGCGTAGCGGAGCTCGCCGGTCATCGCGACCAGGTCGAGTCCGTATGTGAAGTTTCCGTCAGCGCCGCTCAATACTATCGCGCGTACATCAGCATCCGCGTCCAGCGCGTCAAACACGAGCGACGCCTCTCGCCAGAAGTCGGGACCCAGAGCATTTCCCTTGCCCGGCCCACGCAGCACAACATTGGCCACGTGCTCCTCGATTGTAATCTCAAATGCGCGGTACTCCGGCGCTTCAGGCGTCTCCGGCGTTTCCTGTTCCGTCACGTCGGATCTCCCTCACCTTTTCGAGTGGCAATCGCGGCAAGCGCGTCCGGTGCAAATCTGTACACTGTCCAGCCGTCCATCGGTACGCCACCCAGCCGCTCGTAGAAACCGATGGCATCCGCGTTCCAGTCGAGTACGGATAGCTCAAATCGGCCACAGCCGCGATCAACCGCCACACGTGCGAGATACTTGAAAAGCGCGAGGCCGATGCCGCGTCCGCGCGCGCGCGGACGCACGTACAGATCTTCCAGGTACAGCCCTGGCCGCCTCGTCCAAGTCGAAAAGTTGAAGAAGTAGAGCGCAAAGCCCACTGCATCGCCGTCCAGTTCGGCGACAACCGCGTACGCCACTGCCCTGTCTCCGAAAAGAGCCTCTCGCATCAGATCCGGTGTCGCGACCGCGGCTTCCGGATCGCGCTCGTACTCGGCCAGCTCCCGCACCAGCGCGATGACGGTCGGGATATCCGCCTCCGTCGCGGCGCGAAGTGTCACATTGCTTGCGTGCACGGAGCTAGCGAGTTGCTGGCTGCACGGTCACGTCGCGACCGCCACGTAGCCATATATCACGCATACGCCGCTGCTGCGCCGTGATGTTGGGCAGATCGACAATGTCCACCCGCACCGTTTCATACGGCAGGATCGTGACGGTCGTCGTCATCGGCTTGCCATTGCGCAGGTATGCAACAGTGTAAGAGGCCCCTACTCTTGCTTCAGCCAACGCCGCGCGAAAGTCCTCAACCGTTCTGATCTGTTTGCCATTTACGGCGCTGATGTAATCGCCGTCCACCAGCCCGGCCTTGCCGAAGCTGCCGTTCGGAACGGAGAGCGATAGCCGGGGTGGACTGCCGACGTAGCTTCCGAGACTCCCGACACCCGCAAATTGCGTGATGCCACCGCGCACGTCGGCGAGCGGATGGCCCAGCGAGTCGGTCGTTACGCGGGTCATAACCGTCTTCCATCCAGCATACTTGAGATACGCATCAAAGTCGAAGGTCTCGTGCCCGGCGACGAAGCGCGTATAAAACAGATTCATGTCGCAGCCACAGATCGTGTTGATCGCGTGAAGCAGGTTCTGATCCGTGTATCCCGTCACGCCGGCATAGTGGTCGAACAGATACCCTTCGATGTCGTCCATCCCCCGCGCGCCGTTTGTCGCGTCACGGATGTACAGCTCCAGCATCTGCCCGATCAGCCCACCGGTGGTATAGTAGGAAATGTTGTAGCCGCCGTTCACAGTGTTGGCGTTCCACGCAGTCCAGCTGGATCGCTCGGGCGAGACCTTGTCGTGTCCCGGATTGGCCAGGTAACTGGTGATCGAAGATGCCAGCGCGTTGCGTGCCGCGTTGGGACTGAGCAGGCTGGTTCGGCGATTGATCTCATCCGAGAAGTAATCCGTAACGCCTTCAGCCCACCACAGTCCCGTCGTGTGCACCTCTCGTTCATACGCGAACGGTCCAAGCTCCACGGGACGGATTCGCTTCACGTTCCACGCGTGAAAGTACTCGTGCGCCGTGAGCCCCGATGTTGTATCCGGATTCAGCGCGAGCGCCCTCGCAGGAGCCGACATCGTCGCGCTGTTGAGGTGCTCGAGCCCGCCGCCGGGTCCGTCCTCATAGATGAATGTGTACTCCCGATACGGCAACCGTCCCATGATATCGCGCGCGGCCATCACGATGCGTCTGTGCATGTCCACCCACTTGGTGGAGTCGATCGCCGGCGCGTCCTTCTGTGTGTAGTACGCCACGCGGTGCGGCACGCCCGCCACATCGAACGGCCAGATGTGCAGGTTCGGACCCGTCAACACCGGTGAATCGACCAGGATGTCGTAGCTGGGCGCAAAGAAAGTGCGCGGATCGAAAGTCGGAGACAGTCCGGTCGCAATGCGCCAGCTCGCAGGCAACTCGAACGTCACGTGCACCGGCGCCAGCTTCTGCCCCACGACGTACAGATACGTCATGGGACCACTCATCAGCGCGCCATCCGGCCGCAAAAACGAATAGTTGCCAAGTCCCGCGGCGGCTGCCGCGTCCGGATAACGAACGTCGTAACGGACAGTTGCGTTGCCGCTCCTGATGATGGCGCGCCAGGTTGAGCTATCCTCGCGTGTTACCGGAACGACGGTGCCCCCATCACTCACGCGAACGTTCTTGACGAACCTGTAGAAGTTCGCCACCCGGTACGCACCGGGCGCCCAGATCGGGCTCGCCAACCGAACGGTGTCGCTCACACTGCGCAACTGCAATTCCACGGAGTAGCCGGTAGAGTCCGTAGCGGGCGCCGCGCGCACGATATAGCGCACAACCGGCTGGGAGCGATCGAAGCGCGCATCGAACCCATCGGCGTACGTGCTGAGCGGTATCTGGGCGGAGGTAGCGCGCGGGAGAGCCAACGCAGCGGTGAGGCCAGCGATTGCGGCAAGAGCTAGACGGGATTTTGTCGGCATGCCGTAACTTACGTGCGGACGGTCACGATCGTGGAGTGCCGCTGCTCTTGCGCGCTTGTAGAAACGCGTCGCACTTTTTCCGGTAGCGAATCGAGTCCAGCAACGTCATGCTACCATATCCTACCATCCCATGCCCATGCGCCTCTCCCCGATGCTCCAGGCCGCGATCGTAACGGCTGCCCTTTGCGGATGTGCCTCAGCGCCGCCCAGCGCCGAGGTAGGCCAGGGCCGAACCAGAATGGAAGCTGGCGGAACCCCGCAGCTCGACACGGACATTCGATCCAGGGATGTTCGCGAAGAGCATAGTGTACCGATTCCGGCCGTGCAGGCATTCGACGCCTTACCCGCCGCTTACGCCAAGCTTGGAATCCCGACTGTCGCCGTCGTGGACAAAACGGCCGGCGTCTACACCATCGGTGTACGCAACCTGAACGTGCACGGTTCGCTCGCGGGCAGTCGCCTTTCGCGCTACATCGACTGTGGATCGGGAGCGATGCGCATTCCGGCCGATAGCTACGACGTGAGCCTGTCAGCCACTACATACGTGATCCCCAAAGGCACAGACGGCTCGACCCTGCACACCCTAGTTGCCGCCAACGCACGTGATCCGGGCGACAACAGACCAGCTGTACGTTGCTCCTCTACCGGCACGTTCGAAAAGCAGCTAGCCGACCTGGTGGCCGGGCGATAACAGCTGAGAGGGCGACCGGCGGCGCTCGCCTTCATAGCTGGATCACGCACGCGGCGGACTAACGCAACCTGATCGAGCCGTTCACGGTCGTGGCCGATACGTTTGCGCCACCGCTGCCTACCGCGCCTTCCGCGTGGCGGCGATGCCGGTCGTAGTTGAGGGAGTACTTGGAATCGATTGATCCGTTAACGGTGCTCAGGCTGACATCGGCATTGAATCCTGGCGGAGTTGTGATGTCGATCGTGCCATTCACCGAGCTGAACCGCATCGCGGCCGTCCCCTGCTGGCCGAGCGTCGCGTTGACGGAGCCATTCACGGTCTCGGCTTGGAGCGGACCAGCATTGGCGCTGACGACGACATCTCCGTTCACGGTATTCGCCGTTACGGGCGATCCGATCCGCTCGGCGCGCACGCTGCCGTTAACCGTGCTCGCCACGACCTGACCGCTCAACCCCATCGCGCGGATACTGCCGTTGACGCTGTTCAAGCCGCTGCGGACGCCACTGGGAACCTGCACCTCGAACAACACTTCCACGTTCCGGCGGCGGTCATTGGCGTCCGTCTGAATGTTGTTGCTGTGTGCGCCACGCTCATCGCACGTCGCGTTGTCGCTCCACAGGGCACAGACGGTCACACCGTCGCCCGACCGCACCACCGCGTAATGAACAACCGACGGGTCGCCGCCATTTCTCACGTGCTTCTCGGCGCTCACATGGACATTACCGTCCGGACTCGCCGTGACGTTTACTGGCCC
Source organism: Gemmatimonadaceae bacterium (assembly GCA_051001375.1). GTDB lineage: Bacteria > Gemmatimonadota > Gemmatimonadetes > Gemmatimonadales > Gemmatimonadaceae > Fen-1247. The sequence goes on along the minus strand of JBPCNJ010000183.1, from coordinate 1,373 downwards.
GTTCACGTTGAACACGCGAAACCACTGTCCACTCGATACCGGCCCATCCCACCGCCAGGACGTTCCGCTACGACCGAGATCCTGTTGCGCGGCAATTGGAGAGACCAGAGGGGAAACCAGCAGGGCGGTGACGCCGAAGGTGGCCACTGCGGCGAATGTGCTGAGAGTGCGCTTCATGATCAACGATCCTCTTGAGAAATTTGTACGCGGCCGCTGAAAGTCTCGATCGAGACGCGTGCATCGCCGCGGCCAATCGTGTATCTGTAGCTGGTCTGCCCATCATCGGTGTCGCTCTCCGAACGGCTGACTGCGCCTGGATACTCGTTCGTCACTGACCCGCTATGCGTATTGACAGTGATCGTTGCGGCAGTGCCGCCCCCGAGCTGTAGCACGGTACGGCCCGAATGTGTCTCGAAATCGTACCGGCCGGCTGGATTCATCGCACCCGCGAAGTCGACGTTCCCACTCACGGAATTGGCGCGCACCCGAGTTCCTCGCACGTTCGACACGTCAATGTTTCCACTCACGTTTTCCGCACTCACCGTTCCGGTAACGTTGGACACCCGTACGTTCCCACTCACAGCTTCTACCTTGACATCACCGGCGATACCAATCGCTGTTATATCACCGGATACGTTCTCGATCGCCACATTCGCGCCAGCGTCGCGCACGCTTACCGACCCGCTGACGCTGCTCGCATCGATGCCGCCATGAACTCCCGTAGCGCTGATCGTGCCTGAGACGGCGCTCACGGTGATGCGTGCACCCATCGGGACGGTCACCTCATATGTGGCGCTACCGTGCCTGTCAGACCAGTTGTGGTGCACGCTGAGATCAATGTGAGATCCGGTTGCGTCGAAGTCCAGTGCGCCACCATCCGTTGCGCTCGCGACAACGCGCGCCTCGTTCCGGTTCCACGCTGTCACCTTGATTGATCCGGAAATCAGGCCCAACTCCACCGATCCGTTAGCGGAAAACGGGACCAGAGTATCGATCCTCGCAGCACCGCCGCGGCTCCCCTGAAACCATCTGCTCGGCGTGCGCGGAGGAGTGGGCGGACGACTCTGTGCCTCCGCAGCGGTCGCGCCTCCAAGTGCGAGCGCAACTGCCGAGCCCGCTAGAAAGCTTTTGAATTTATGGCCCATTGTAAACCCTTTCCTGAAGGTGTGCTGATGCTGATGGGTGCTGCCCGCCGGTACTGCGCTGTGCTGTTTACGCCGACGGAAGCAATGCCGCCGCTCGGAGTAGGTCTGTCTTTTTCGCAAGTGATCGGTCCAGCTGACCACTGAGGAACTGGCTCTTTGGATCTTTCGCAAGCGCCGCGCGTGACTGCGCAATCGCATCGTCAATTACGTTGAGATTCTGCTCTATCG
>JBPCNJ010000182.1:0-8545 GCA_051001375.1 Gemmatimonadaceae bacterium | reverse complement strand
GTGCACTGGTCGCTCCAAAGCTGTTCCAGAAGTTGGGCGTGCAGACCACATGTCTTTTTTGCGAAAGCGACGGGACGTTCCCGAATCACCACGCGGACCCGACCGTGCCGGAGAACCTCGCCGACCTCGTCGACGAGTTGCATAAGGACGGCTATGATTTTGGCGTTGCGTTTGACGGAGATGCGGATCGCATCGGCGTGATCGAGCACACAGGCGACATCATCTGGGGTGACTATCTCCTCATCGTCTATGCGCGCGACGTTCTCAAGCGAGTGCCGGGTGCTCCGATCATCTTCGACGTAAAGTGCTCGCAAGCGTTGCCCGACGTGATCCACAAGGCCGGCGGCGCGCCAGTGATGTGGAAGACTGGACACTCGCTCATTAAGGAAAAGATGCACGAGCTGCACGCGCCCCTCGCTGGAGAAATGTCCGGACACATGTACTTCGCCGAGGGCTGGTACGGCTTCGATGACGCGCTGTACGGTGCGGCGCGTCTGATCAAGATCGTCGCAGATTCCGGAACGACGCTGAGTGGCATGCTGGCCGATGTACCGCGCTACGTGTCCACACCGGAAATTCGCGTCGATTGTCCGGACGACACGAAGTTCGGGATTGTGAATGAGGCGGTAAAGTATTTCAGCGCCAAGCACAAGACTGTAGACGTCGACGGGGTGCGAGTCATCTATCCCGACGGTTGGGGGCTCATCCGTGCCTCCAACACTCAGCCGGTGATCGTCCTTCGGTTCGAGGCCCGCACCCGCGAACAGCTCGGCGCGATCCGTGCTGAGATCGAGGGGTGGTTGACCCAGCACGGCGTCGCCGCCTGAAGTGAGTCGCGGCCAGCGCCTTGCTGCCGCCATCGCGGTGGGCGCGTTCGTACTCCTCGCCGGCCGCGGAGCCGCGCTGGTGTACTCCAACGAGGAGTGGTTCAGTGCGATGGGAGCTGGGTCGGTGTGGCGCGATCGACTCGCTACCACGGCGCTCCTCTACGGCCTCGCGTTCCTTATCGGTGTGCTGTTCGCGTGGGCAAACGTGTCCGCGGTGCGGCGATCTGTCGTCGCGCTGATCGTTCCAAAGCGGCTCGCTAACGTCGAGTTTGGGGAGGAGGTTCCGTCATCGCGGTTGCGGCTTGTTACAGCGGCCGTCAGCATCGGCGCCGCGGTCGTCAGCCTCATCGCACTCCCGTCGTGGACAACAATCGCACTGTGGCAGAGCGACGTTGTGTTCGGTGAAGCGGACCCGTACTTCAATCTTGACCTGAGCCACTTTGTAACCTGGCTGCCGGTGGAGTCGGCCATCTACATCTGGTGTCTCACGCTGTTCGCAATCGTGACGGCGCTCATCGTAACTTTGTACGCACTCACACCAAGCCTTAGCTGGGGTCGTCGCGGATTGCGTGTTGCCGGATACGCGCGGCGGCACATCAGTGCGCTCGGCGCAATTCTCGTCCTGTTCGCCGCGTGGGGATTCCGGCTGGACGCATTCAATACGTTGATTGACGGGAGCGGGCCCGGTGGCGCATTCACGCGCATCGACCACACATGGATCGTACCGGCGGACCTGGGGCTATCGCTCGTCACCGTGGGCGCCGCCGTTGTTCTTCTCGCGGCCGGCTGGATGGGCCAGGTGACGACGGCATTCGTGACCGTCAGCCTCGTCATAGCGAGCACGCTGGCGACGCAGGTCGCCGCCCCGCTATTCGCGATGTACGTAGCTCAAGCTCGCGAGACATCGACCGGCGAACAGCCCTATCGCGAGACGCGCGACGCGTATACCGCGCGTGCATTTCCTAGCGAGAGCGCTCCTGCGACGCGTCTGTACGCAGCCGCCCCGGCTCTGGTCGCGAATGCGGCTACGCTCCAACTTCGCGGCGCAATGCGGAACCTCATCTATCCCGGCGCGACCGGAGCGCTGGTTGTTCCGGATCCAAATGGAAAAGTTGTGTCACCAAGACTCGGCAGCGGTTTCGCGCGGCTGATGCACGCTTGGGCTGAACAGAATCCACATCTGCTTCAGGGTGAGGTCGCGTCCAGTGATGCGTTGGTGAGCGAGCGGGATGTGCGAAGCCGGGTCCGCTATCTCGCGCCTGTCTTCGCGCAGTCGAGGTTGTTGGGAGCGGTCCCGACCGCTGGCGGGATCCTCTGGATTGTGGATCTGTACTCGACCAGTGAGACATACCCGCTCAGCGTGCCGCGTACTGCGGAGGCGGGTCGCATCACGTACAGACATCACGCTGCAACAGCTTACGTCAGCGCCGGCACGGCCAACACGTTTATCATCCCGGATCAGTCGCTGGATCCAGTCGCCCGTGCCTGGTTCGACGCACATCCGGGCTCGTACATCACCGACTCACTTCCGAGGTCAATGACGGCACCTCCCGCGGTACCAGCCCGCCCGGCCAGTCAACCGGCTGACAGCACCGGCGGTTTTCGAGCGGACGTTTCGCGCATCTACGCGCGAATGCGCACGGCACTCGATTCGAGCGACCTGCGTGCATTCGGTGTCGCGTTCGATTCGCTGGGTATCATCGTCGCGGGACGTCGCTGATGACATCACGCCAACGTATGGCCGTGATTGCGCTTGGTGGCAATGCGTTGTCACCCGCCGGCCACCGTTCCACCATTCACGACCAGTTCGGACACACGCGCGACAGCCTCGGACCGGTGGTGCAGCTGGTTCAGGATGGATGGAGCGTTTGCATTGTGCATGGAAACGGCCCGCAAGTGGGCGACGAGCTGGTGCGCAACGAGGAAGCGCGCGGCAGCGTAGAGCCGCTGCCCCTCGGCGTGCTCGTTGCCGGAACGGCTGGATGGATCGGGTACATGATTCAGCAATCGCTCGGAAACGCGCTTCACGCGGCCGGCGACGACCGCCCCGTAGTTACGGTAATTACACAAGTCGTCGTGAGCGCTGATGATCCCGCGCTTGCTTATCCGAGAAAATTTGTGGGCCACGCTATATCAGCCGAGCGCGCGACGGAACTGCACGCCGCCGGAGTAGCGACTGCCGTTGACGGCAATGGCCGGCCGCGACGCGTTGTCGGGAGTCCCACGCCGCTTGCTGTGCATGAGGAGCCGGTAGTACGATCGCTGCTCGCAAGCGGTGCCGTCGTCATCGCGTGCGGCGGTGGTGGCGTTCCGGTCTATGTCGATGAGCGCGGCGTGCTCGAAGGGCTTGACTGCGTGGTTGATAAGGATCTCGCGGCGGCGGTGCTGGCCACCGGTCTGGATGCGGAGCTGTTCATGATCCTCACCGACGTTGACGCCGTGTATGCTGATTGGGGAAAACCAGCGCAGCGAGCGTTGGCGCGGTTGTCGATCGCTGAAGTCCTCGACCTGGACCGGGCGGCGGCCTTCGGCGAGGGAAGTATGGCTCCCAAGGTTCGCGCTGCAGCGTCATACGTGCGCCAAACCGGCGGCCGTGCCATTATTACAGAGCTTTCGCGCGGCCGTGATGCCGTCGCGGGAGAAGCGGGGACCGAGATAGTTCCCGATTGAGTTGCGCTTCGGCGCCGATGTATGGGCGACCGGCGGTCGCCCTCCACTAAACGGAGTCAGTTTGAACATTCACGAATATCAGGCGAAAGAGATCTTTCGCTCGCACGGAATTCCGATCCCACCAGGCGACGTCGCCACGACACCTGAAGAGGCAGAATAGATCGCGCGTCGATTCGGTGGCACTGTCGTTGTGAAGGCGCAGGTTCATGCTGGCGGTCGCGGCAAGGCCGGCGGTGTCAAGCTCGCCAAGACGCCGGAAGAGGCAAAGGAAATTGCCTCGCGCATACTAGGCATGGAGATCAAGGGTCTCCCCGTCGAGAAGGTCCTCGTCACGCCCGCCGCCGACATCGCGAGCGAAGCGTACGTGGGGATCATCGTCGACCGCGCATCCAGGAAGCCGGTATTCATGGTCAGTCCGGCGGGCGGAATAGACATCGAGGAGGTCGCGGCTGAGACCCCGGACAAGATCATGCGGCTTCCAGTTGACTCGCGCTACGGACTGCGTGGTTACCAGGCGATGGAGCTCGCTTTTTTCCTGTACAAGGATGTGAAGCAGGCGCGTGCCGCCGCAAAGATGATGCAGGAGCTGTACGAGGCATTCAGTGACAGCGGCGCATCGCTCGCGGAGATCAACCCCCTCGTGACAACGCCGTCCGGCGAAGTTCTCGCCCTGGACGCGAAGATGGTCATCGACGACAACGAACTGGATCGCCGCGGCAGTATAGCCGCGCTGCGCGATGAGTCGTCCGAAGCCCCAAGCGAAGTTGAGGCGCGCAAGTCAAACCTTACCTTCATCAAACTGGACGGCAATGTCGGCTGCATCGTGAACGGCGCAGGTCTCGCGATGGCGACAATGGACCTGGTGAAGTACTACGGTGGCGAGCCGGCCAACTTCCTCGACATCGGCGGATCCAGCAATCCCGAAAAGGTGGTGAACGCGCTACGCATCATCACCAGCGATCCAAACGTCAAGGCAATTCTGTTCAACATCTTTGGCGGGATCACGCGCACCGATGACGTTGCGAACGGCATCGTAACCGCCACGAAAAACAACCCGCTGAAGGTGCCGATAGTGATCCGCCTGACGGGAACGAACGAGGAAATCGCTCTGAAAATTCTGAAGGACAACGGGTTCAGCGCAATGACCGACATGGACGAGGCAGTGAAGAAGGCGGTGGCGCTCGCGACGGGCAGTGACTCAGAGAAAGATTCGGGGAAGGCCGCGTGAGCATCTTCATCGACAGGAGCACGAAGCTCGTCGTTCAGGGAATCACGGGGCGCGACGGGTCGTTCCACACCAAGCAGATGATGGAATACGGCACCAACGTTGTCGCAGGCGTGACCCCTGGAAAGGGCGGCCAGACGTTCGAGGGTAAGGTGCCGGTCTTCAACACCGTGCACGATGCGGTGCGCGAGACGGGCGCGAACACGAGCGTGATTTACGTCCCGCCCGCCGGCGCGGCGGACGCAATGCTCGAGGCCGCTGATGCCGGGATGCAACTGGTGGTGTGCATCACAGAGGGCGTGCCCGTTCTGGACATGACCGTGGTGTATCCCTTCATCAAGGAAAAAGGGATCCGCCTTATCGGGCCCAACTGTCCGGGTCTTATCTCACCGGGAAAATCCAAGGTTGGCATCATTCCCGGCAGCATCTGCACGCCCGGACCTGTTGGATTGGTGAGCCGCTCCGGCACGCTTACGTACGAGCTGGTATATCAGATGACGCGCGCTGGGCTGGGCCAGACCACATGCGTCGGCATCGGCGGCGATCCGATTAACGGGACCAACTTCATCGATTGCCTGGCGGCTTTCGAGAACGACCCCGATACCACGGCCGTCGTGATGATAGGCGAGATCGGCGGCACTGACGAACAGGAGGCCGCGCGTTTCGTGAAGGAGAAAATGACCAAACCCGTCGTCGGCTTCATCGCCGGCCAGACGGCGCCACCGGGCCGCCGCATGGGTCACGCTGGCGCGATTATTTCCGGCTCGGCTGGAACGGCCGCGGAAAAGATGCAGGCATTCGAAGAAAATGGCTTGGGCGTCGCAAAGCGTCCCATCGACGTGGTCGTACTACTCAAGGAGCGCATGAAGTAATGGCTGGCAACTACACCCTCACGATCATCAAGCCCGACGCGTTCGGCTCGGGCAAGGCTGGCAAGATCATAGCGCATCTGGAAGGCCAGGGCTTTCTGGTCCGCGCCGCGCGTGTGATGCACCTGTCGCAGGCCGAGGCCGGCGCATTCTACGCGGTGCACAGCGAGCGGCCGTTCTACGGCTCGCTGTGCAGCTTCATGACGTCGGGCCCGTGCATGCCCATGGTACTCGAAAAGCCGGACGCCGTCGCCGCTCTGCGCACGGCAATCGGCGCGACCGACCCAGCCGAAGCTGATGCCGGCACCGTTCGGAAGCTGTTCGCCGAGTCCAAGGAGCGGAACGCGATCCACGCTTCCGATTCAGACGAGAACGCCGAGCGCGAGTCGCGATTTTTTTTCGCGGAAACGGATTTGATCGAGGCCATGTAGGGGCGACCGGCGGTCACCCGCACAAGTGCCACCGCACCTACCACCGACACAGCGCCCGGGCTATCTTTAACGGCTATGTTGTCCTTCGATATCCGTTCTCTGGAATCGAGGGCCGTTAAGGTCGAGGGTGATCTGCCGGCCACTGATTCCGTCTGGACAGACACAGACCTGCGCCCGATCGACGACGTTACAGTCGCCGGCCGGCTCTCGGCCGCCGGCGATGACCGCTTTTATTTCAGTGGCTCCATCGCCGGCGCGGCAAAGCTTGAATGCCGGCGCTGCCTCACCGACGTGACGGTGGAGGTGGACTCGGACGTCCACTTTCTGTTTGCCCCGATCGGTGATCCAACGACGGAAGACGACCCGGACGTATTCATTTATGACCCGAGTCGCAAGGAGCTGAATATCGCCCCAGCGGTGCGGGAACAATGGCTGCTCGAGGTGCCGGCGTTCGCGGAATGCAAAGAGGACTGCAAGGGACTCTGTCTCACCTGCGGTTCCGATCTCAATGCCGGCCCTTGCGATTGCAAGCCGGCCCAAACTGATGCTCGGTGGGACGCGTTGCGCCAGGTGCGCGACCAGCTCCACCCCGAAACCTGATCTACAAGCCTCTCCCTTCATACTCCCATGGCCGTTCCCAAGAGACGTGTCTCAAAGCAGCGCAAGCGCCTCCGCCAGACGGGCAAAGGCGCTCCCGCCATCGCTATTCAGAAGTGCCCTCAGTGCCAGGCCGCCAAGCGTCCGCATCACGTGTGTTTGGAATGCGGCTACTACGGCGGTAAACAGCGAGTCGCAGCTAAGGGCGCGTAATTGGCGCGCATCGCGTTAGACGCGATGGGGGGCGACTACGCCCCCACCGCGCCAGTCGCTGGCGCACTCCTCGCCCTTTCGGAGTTGGACCCAGCACACAGTCTGCAGCTGGTTGGCCGCGCTGAAGTCATCGAGCAAACGCTCGATGCGCTTCTCTCAGGCGAGTACGCCAGCGCCACACCTCACCGCCAACGTGTGTCGATCGTTGACGCGCGCGATGTGATCGAGATGTCGGACAAACCGCTTTCGGCGCTCCGCACCAAGCCGCACAACTCCATGACGGCCGGTCTCACGTTGCAGGTCAAGGGCGAGTCCGATGCGTTCGTCTCAGCCGGCAACACCGGTGCACAGATGGCGGCGTCAGCGCTTGTGCTGAAGCTGCACCCCGGGCTCACTCGCCCCGCCATAGCCACGATCTTTCCCACGTCTCAGCGCGCGATCATCGTCCTCGATTCAGGCGCCAACGTCGATTGCTCTGCGCGCGAGCTGGTGCAATTTGCGTGGCTCGGCGGCCTGTACGCGCAGTGCATCATGGGCCGCGATAATCCCGCCATCGGGCTGCTCAGCATCGGTGAGGAGTCCGAGAAGGGAAACGCTGTGGTGAAAGAAGCGAACGCACTGCTACGGAACACGACGGGCCTCAACTTTTACGGAAACGTAGAGGGTCGTGACCTACCGGTCGGTGGCACCGATCGCGGTCCGCTCGACGTCGTGGTGTGCGACGGCTTTGTCGGCAACGTGTTGCTCAAGTTCTACGAAGCGGTGACGCCCATGATCGTCGGATTGATCGAGCGCTCAGGCGGGCATGATGCAGAGGGCATCTCGCGCGCGCTCCGAGAGCTGGACTACAATCAATACGGCGGCGCTCCACTGCTCGGCGTGCGCGGAGTTAGCATCATCTCGCATGGCAAATCATCACCGAACGCGATCAAGAACGCGGTAAAGGTTGCGGCCCAGGCGGTCGGAAGCAAGATGAACGACCTCATGGGCGAGCGACTCGCGGCGGCCGCCCAGCAGACCGAAGCCGCGTGACTCGGCCATTCGCGCACATCGCCGGCACTGGAAGAGGGCTTCCCGTGCGCGTGGTCACAAACAACGACTTCGCCGCGCTCGGCATCGAGACTTCGGACGAATGGATCGTCGAGCGCACCGGTATCCGTGAGCGCCGCGTATGCGGCCCGGGTGAGAGCACCTGTTCGAGGGCTGCCGACGCTTCGCGTGGAGCGATGCACCGTGCCGGAGTGCAGCCGGGCGAGCTGGACACGATAATCCTGAGCACAGCCACGCCGGACCGGTTGCGTCCCGCGACCGCCGTGGACCTGCAAGCCGCGCTCGGCGCGTCACGTGCCGCCGCGTTCGACCTTTCCGCCGCGTGTTCAGGCTGGATCTATGGGATGACCGTCGCCGAGGGTATGATTGCGACCGGCACCGCGGAAACCGTACTCGTGGCTGGATCGGAAAAGATGAGCGCGATTGTGGATTGGAGTGATCGCGCCACCTGCGTGCTTTTCGGAGACGGAGCTGGAGCAGTGGTGTTGCGCAAGAACGACGCTCACGATCGGGCCGGGATTCTGTCGAGCTTCATGCGCAGCGATGGCGCGCTCGCGGATTTGCTGTATCGGCCCCCCCGCGGGGGCGCGACCCCCACCAGCACCACGGTGGCGGAGGACCGTGGCCACCCGGTAAAGACGGCCAAACAGGAAGCGTTCCAAC
>JBPCNJ010000181.1:0-7579 GCA_051001375.1 Gemmatimonadaceae bacterium | reverse complement strand
CGCCCGGAGCGAAGCGATCGTTATTGTTAACATCGATATACATCGTGTCTTTGATTGATGCGCCGCCTAGTACGGCCGCGCGGCCCGTCGTGATCAGGCGTCGCTGTGCGTCGAGTAGAACGGAGCCGTCAAGCGTATACAGAGTGAGCGCGTTACCGCTGCTTGGTGTGGCCACGGTGTTGGCGATGCGAAATCCGCGGATCGATTCCCTCAGTGTGAGCGACGCTATCGGCCGGTGCGCTCCGGTCCACGTAGCCTGCGCATCCAGGCTGAGTGCGCCGAGCAGCGGGATAGATATGCTTGCCGAACCGGTGGCCAACGCGGACAAGGAACTCGTTTCTGCTGTCAGCCTGAGAAGCGACCGACCGAACACGGACGGTGCGCACGTCGCGCGAATTAGCGCATCTGACCCGAACGACACGACCCTGCGTTCTGCCGCGCCGTCTGACACGCTGGTATAGCGCGCAAATGGAGCCACGTACGCTACGCTCAGCGGCAATCCCAAACCAAACCGGGCAGCGGTGTTGGAGCGCGCCTAGGAGCGAGAGGTCGTGAGCTGTGCGGTTACATTAGGCTGCAATCGACGCCGATGCGGCTGCCAGGACATCCACAAACTGGCGTGGGTCGGGTGGGTCGCATGAATCGGACGAAGGGGCGAGTCAGGCGGGGCGTCAGTGCGTGCCGTTCCACCGTACCGGTACGTGCCAAGGACGTCAAGCGCGGCGGTGGGCGCGAGGTGCGCAGTCGTCCACAGCTCGGCGCGCTGTGTGCGTGAGGCTGTACGTGCGACAGATGCGAATAGGGTATTGCTGATGCGCGCGGCCAAGCGCGTGTCGAAATCCACGGACGCGGAGCGGTCATCAAGACCGACGGCTCTGACCGTTGCGGAAGCGGTGAGCCAGTCCAGAGGAGCATAGCGCACGTCCAGGTTACCAGCGCCGCGGCACAGATGACTGCGACAGAGACCCGACGCGAGAGTGTACCGGAATGAATTCGCGGAGAGCATTCCCGGGTCGACCAGGATAATCCGGCGCGTGTAGCGCGGAACCTCCGACAGGCCGTATGACGCGATCGTGAAGCTGTTTGCGCCGGAGTTCGATGGTAGCCACAAGCTGTAGCTTCCGTTCCCTGCGGCGGAATCGGCAGCGACCAGCGTTCCGTCGCGGAATGCTTCCACTTCACGACCGGGATCGGTGGCACCCGTCACCAGCACGGAGTCGATGCCACCGGAGCCATCGTATGGCGCGTTGGTAATGCTTGCGCCGCGCAGCATCCCAACTCCTCCGACTTCGATATCGCCGAAGCGTAACTGGCGAACGGGGCTCGGGCCGAGCCACGCGCGAACCCAGGACACACCGTTGACTGTTGGGCGCGGTGACGACCGTGTGGTCGTCGACCGTGTCAGCGCAAGCTGCATCTGGAGCGCGCCGCGGAACGCAGCGGTTCCGACGGTGAGCACATGTTCGGCAGCGGAAAGCGAGGAGGACGCGGCGGTCATTCCGTACTGGAGCCTCACAACTGGAGAGAGTCCCATCGGGGACCGCGCCACGAACTCGTCCGGCGCCGTCGGTTCGGATCGGCGGCGCGCATGGAGAGCGTCGCGTGCGGCGGTACGGGCATGTCTCCGCACCACGGGCAGTGCATCGCATTCTGTGACGAGCACCATCAACTGCGTCCAGTCCAGGCTGACGCGGGCGTGGAACAGTGCGGCGATCGAATCGAGTGACACGTATGCCTCGGCCACCCGCTCGCACGGGAGCTCGGCGAGTGCACAGACATCCCGAGTCGGAAGGCGGAGAGAGTCTCCGATGCGTTGGCCTTGCAAGGTCGCGGACGCTGCCTCACCGAGGCGAACATCGACCAACACAAGCTCGGGTGCCGCGGAATCGGAGCCCCTGCCCCGAGCCCGGAGTGCGGCGGATGAGAACAGAAGCGCGACCGCGGCCAGCGTCGCGGTGGTGCGACCGGTGGGTTGGACACGTCGCGTGATCATCGTCCGGTCAATGTGCGAGCTAGCGACAGTGACAGGGGGAGCGATGCCGGACGCATCAAATCAAAAGGCTACGGGGAGACCTGACCGCTGAGGCATCGACAAAACGGCCCCGTTGCCGCGGCGCTTAGTTTGCGACATGGCTGTAACGACGACTGCGCACGACCCATATCTCGCGCTACGACATCGGGACTACAGGTTCTTCATCGTAGCTCGATTCCTGGCGTCAATGGGCGTCTTGATGCAGGACGTCGCGGTTGGCTGGCAGCTGTATGAGCGCACACATTCGACGCTTGCGCTGGGGCTGACTGGGCTTGCCTCGGTCACTCCAACAATTCTGTTTGCGATCCCGGCGGGCACGCTGGCCGACCGGTTCGACCGTCGCAACATAGTTCGGATTGGACGCATCCTGGCCGGGGTAATGTCGGTATGGCTGGCTCTCCTGTCGGCCACTCACGGGCCGGTCTGGATGATCTACGCGGCACTGTTCGTGGGCGGGGTTGGCTTTGCCTTCCTTGCACCGGCACAGTCGGCGCTGATCTCGCAGGTGCTGCCGGGTGAGGCATTCGCGAACGGTGTTACCTGGAACGCCACGGCGTTTCAGATCGCGGCCACGACCGGGCCGGCTGTAGCGGGCGCGATGATCGGCATAACGGGAAGCGCGACGAGCGTGTACGTGACCGGTGCGATAATGGCTGCCGTGTACATCGCCCTCATGTCGGTGGTGCGCACGCGTGAGCAGCGGATGGATCGCGAACCGGTGACGCGGAGGTCGCTGGCAGCCGGGCTGCGTTTCGTATTCAGCGAGGAACTGCTGCTGGCGGCGATCACGCTGGACCTGTTCGCCGTGCTGTTCGGAGGGGCGACCACACTCCTCCCAGTGTACGCCAAGGACATCCTGCACGTCGGACCCGCGGGGCTCGGCTGGCTGCGCGCATCGCCAAGTGTTGGGGCGATGCTCACCGCACTCTGGATCGCGCACCGAGGGCCGATGAAGCGTGCGGGGACGCTGCTATTGTCAGCGGTATTTGGATTTGGGGTAAGTACAATCTTGTTCGGCGTCTCGCACTCTTTCGCTCTCTCTATGGTCGCGCTCTTCTTGATCGGCGGGTTCGATGCCGTGAGCGTGGTGATCCGGTCATCGCTGTTACAGCTGCGGACGCCGGACTCGCTCCGGGGACGCGTGAACGCGGTCAATGGGATTTTTGTCGACCTGTCTAACGAGTTGGGTGGCTTCGAATCCGGAGCTGTTGCCTCTCTGGTAGGACCACTCCTAACGGTCGTGGCTGGCGGCATTGGGACCATTCTGGTGGTGATCGTCGCCGGTGCCAAGTGGAAGTCGCTCCGGGAACTGGATGATCTGAGCACGTCTCTGGAATAGCTCTTGCCCGTTGCGGCCGCATGCGACTGACCGGATCACTTATCTGCGCGACCGTATTGACTCTCGTGGGTGTGGGTGCGTGCACGGTATCGCAGGATCGTGAAGTACAGATCGGCGAGCGGAACGCGGAGCAGATCAACGCTCAGCTCCCGCTGATGCAGGATGATGCGACCAACCAATACATCAACGCACTGGGAAATCGTATGGCTCAGCGCACGAGCCGCGGCGATCTGACCTGGCACTTCTACGTTGTAAACGCCGCTGAGGCGAACGCTTTCGCGCTGCCGGGCGGCTTTGTATATGTGAATCGCGGGCTAATAGACCTGACGTCGAATGAGGCGGAGCTCGCGGGTGCAATCGGGCACGAGATCGGGCACGTGATCGAGCGACACGCAGTGAAGCAGATCCGGCAGCAGGAAGGTGCCAACGCTGGCGTGACCGCGGTGTGCATGTTGACCAACATTTGCAACAGTACCGTAGGAAGGGCCGCGATTCAGGTTGGCGGCGCCGCAGTATTCGCCAGGCACTCGCGACAGGATGAGGCGCAGGCGGATTCAGAGGCGGTGGTGAATACGGTGCGCGCGGGAATCGATCCACATGGAGTGCCGGCGCTGTTCGAAACGCTGCTACGGGAACGCCGGAGGCAACCAATGTTAGTGGAGGGCTGGTTCGCGGACCATCCGTTGGAAGAGGCCCGCATCCAGCATTCGAGGTCACTAATCCAATCGCTCAGCGCGAACCAACTTCAGGGGCTGGAGGTTGATTCACCGGAGTACCACGAGATGAAGGCGCGCCTGAGCGCGATCGCTCCTGCGCCATTACCGCAAGCGCGCGACGGTGACCAGCAACTGTCGCAGCACGTGTCGCAACAAGACATTGCAGGTCCACAGTAAGAAGGCCAGGAGGAACAATCATGCATCGCCCGCGCATCAAGACGAAAACGCCACTGATGGTTACAGCGGCAGCAGGCGCTGCTGGGTTCGCCGTGGTCTCCACACTCGTCGCAAAGCAGAAGACGAGGGATATGGATGTGGCTATACGACAACGTATCCCGAAGCGCCACAGCACGGTTGCGGCTGCTACCGTAAAAACGCTCGGTTACAGTGGCAAGGCGTGGGTGCATGGTCCGGCGGCCGCCTTGATCGCGCAGTACGTGCAGCATAGGGGATCGCTGGAGGGGTCGCGCGCGATCAACTTTGCCTCGAGCTTGAGCACCAGTGCGAGCAGCGCTTTCGATTGGGTACTCAAGCACCGGAAGCCGCCTTCAGGACGGCATGCGCCGCGGGAGCAGAGCTATCCGAGCGGGCACACGCTCGAGACTGCCGCGGTCGCTCTAGTGTGCGCTTACGTGCTCTGGCGCGAGGGGTTGGCGGACGGTCGCATCGCGTTTCCCATTGCCGCGGCGATTCCGTTGCTGGAAGGCGGTGGCCGTCTGTATCTCGACCGGCACTGGGCAACAGACGTTGTCGGTGGTTTGCTCGGCGGAATTTCGGTCGCGGCCGTGGTTGCGGCGGGATATGAAATGCGCGTTCGATAACGCACCGTGTGGGCGATGGACATGGTACAACAGACATGGTACACGGGGTGAGCCTGAGGGCGACCGCCGGTCGCCCCTACGAGCGACGGGTGTGACGCGTCGCGTCACACGGCGTCGCTCAGGCTCGTGAAGGTGAAGTCGCGAACTTTGAGGGGCGGCATGATGATGGCACTACCGGGACTGCTGTCCTCGCTCGCGCTGACACGCACTGGAGTGCCCATCGCTTCGATATTGTTCAGCATGAAAATCGGAGATTCGTTGTAGCGGAAGTTCTTTACAGCGTGCGTGACCTTGCCGTTCTCGATGAGGAATGTTCCATCACGCGTGAGGCCTGTGTACAGAATCGTTCGTGGATCAACCGGGCGAATGTACCAGAAGCGCGTGACCAGAATTCCGCGCTCCGTATTCGCGATCATTTCCGGAATGGATGAGTTACCACCTGACAGACGCAATGCCGATCTCGGGGCGGCGGTGGGCTGGACACTGTTCTTCTGCGCCCAGTAACGATCGTAGTTCAGGTTCTTGAGGACACCGTTGTTGATCCAGATCACTTTCTGCGTGGGCAGGCCGTCGAAATCATAGCTGGCGCCCAGGTTATCACCGGGATCGGAGACGAGAGTCACGCGTTCATCGACCACTTTCATTCCGATCTTATTGCCGCCGCCGGACTTGGAGAAGAACGATCTTCCCTCATCCGCCGCGCGCGCTTGAGCGGCGAAAGCGATTAATTGAATGAGGTTCCCGACAGCTGTTGGCTCGAGTACGACGGTGTAGCGCCCCGGTTCCACGGCGACTGGATTGCGAGAGGTGGCGGCCTTCTGTGCCGCTGTCGCGCCAATGGCATCGGCGTCGATACCAGCCCAAGCGTTGGCATTTGCGCCGCCCCAGCCGGATCCGGTTCCGTCCGAGCTGCGTACCGTTGCAGTCATGTTCGCGCCGCCGGTCTGATCGAAGCCAAACAGACCGCGCGAGTTGGCGATTGCCCGCGTGCCCACCTGGGCTTCGATGTATCCGGTCGCGATAAAGCCAGCCGCGCGCGCGCGATCGGTGACTGCCTTCACTGCGGCTGCACGATCGGCTGGCGTGGGTAGCGCCACGGACGGCACGTTTGGCGCTGACGCATAGTTTTGCGGCCCAAGCTCCGGCATGTACTCCGGATCCTCGGGAGAGAGCCTGGCCAGCTCCTCGGAACTCTTGACGGCGGCCGCGAGAGTTGCGTCGTCAGTCTTGTTGGTGGTGACGCTGGCTGAGCGCTTACCGAATGCACTGCGGACGGTGATAGTCGTGTTGACATCGTCGCCCGCGGTCGAGACCTGGTTAACCGCGAAACGTGTATTTGCGCGCGCATCGCTGTTGATGACCACTTGCGTTTCGTCGGCGTGCGCGAACGCGAGCACGCGCTTGCTGAGCGCCTCGGCGTCAGCGCGGGAGAGAACACCAGCGGGCTCGGCCGCCTCCACTAAAGACTTGGGTCGGCTCACGCCTTTCTCCCGGTGTTGATGACGTTGATGTTGCGGAAGCGACTTGGAACGCAACCATGACTCACTGCATTTGATTGACTGGGCTGACCCTTTCCATCGTTGAACGCGCCACCGAGCATGTAGGAGCTCTTGCCGCCGATCATGTCCATGGAGTTCCAGAAGTCGGGCGTGCGCATCTGGTACGCAACATCCTTGAGCATGCCGACGATCTTGCCACCCTTGATCTCATAGAACAGCTGGCCGCCGAACTGCGCGTTGTAGCGCTGCTGATCGATGGAGAACGAGCCGTCGCCCATGATCGCAATTCCGCGATCGGTGGCCGCGATCAGATCCTCCCACTTGTTGTCCTTTGCACCCGGCAACAGTGACACGTTCGGCATGCGCTGAAACTGGACGTCCTGCCATGACTGTGCGTAGGAGCAACCGTGCGAGCGTGTGGGTGTACCCTGGGACTTGTACCACCAGTCGAGCTGGGACGCCTGCTCGCGCGTGGTCTGGTAGTCCTGCAGAACGCCGTTCTTTATGATCATGAAATCGTCCGGCTTCACGCCTTCATCGTCCCAGCCGATCGCGGAGAGTGACCCGGGCTGCGAGCGATCTCCACGAATGTTCATGAGATCGCTGCCGAACTTGAGCTTGCCGAGCACCTTATCTGGTGGCGCAACGAAGCTGGTGCCCGCGTAGTTGGCCTCGAAACCTTCGGCGCGATCGAGCTCAGTGGGGTGCGCGACTGATTCGTGAATCGTGAGCCACAGGTGCGTTGGATGCAGCACCAGATCGTAGCGCCCGACCTGCACTGGCTTGGCGCTAAGCTTCTGTACCGCCTCGGTAGCCCATCGTGTGGCATTCGCGACGAGATTTGCGTTGGTGACGTGCTCGTAGCCCAGCCCCATCGGAGCGATATCATTGGACTGACGGCTCTGAAAGTCGCTCGAGTCCGGCGAGACCGCGGTGACCGTCATGTTGGGCACCGTGCGATAGATAGTCTGCACCACGAAGGTGCCGTCGCTGGTGGCAAGCGTCTTTTCTTCGCGCAGGAAGAACATGCCGGAGTTGACGAACCGTGCTCCCGGGACTTTTAGCGCCGCCTCGTTGGCGGCCAGCAGCAATGCAACCTTGTCCGCGATGGGAACCGTAAATGGATCGACATGGATCGGGCTCTGCCACTCACCGTTTGGGGTCGGGGGGGG
>JBPCNJ010000180.1:0-6174 GCA_051001375.1 Gemmatimonadaceae bacterium | reverse complement strand
GGATAGTGTGCGATAACCTGGTGAGCCTACCCAAGTCAGAGCTCACGACCTACATAGGAATCGTATCGCACACCAAGCTGGTAGAACTGAGCCGTGCGCTCAAGAAAGCACTCGATCTGTAGCTTTAGCTAAGCGACGCCTGCCCGTTCTTACCAGCGCAGCGTTACAGTCTGCGGTTTCCCTTTCCGAAGTACTTCGAGTGCAACTGTGTGGTCGGGCGACTCGCGTAACGCTTCCATCAGATCCACGGGGCCGAGCACGGCTGTTGTATCCGCCTTCACGATCACGTCACCCGGTTGTAGCCCGGAGCGCATCGCTGGCGTTCCCGCGATCACGTCGAGCACGAGCACGCCCATGTCGCGGACGTTCAGAACATTGGCGAGACCCGCGTTAAGTCGCGCAAGCTGGGCTCCGGCAAACGCATCCGCTCCCCGCTGCTGCAGCGGGGCGGCAACGGGGAGCGGACCAAGCGGATGAGGCTCCGCACCGTTGGTGGCGAGTGTGATGTTCATGCGGTACGCGTTCCTGGCGGAACGCTGCGCGACGGTTAGGGCGAGAGCGCGCACTCCGTTCCTGCGAATCTTCACGACCATTCGCTGGCCCGGCGTGAGGAATCGCTGCATGCCCAATGGTTCGGCATGCGCATCGACGTCGTTGTAGGCGAGGATCGTGTCGCCAGCAACTAGGCCGGCAGCCTGCGCCGGTGATCCCGGCTCTACTGAGGCGATGATGGGATACTCCATCGACACACCAGACGCGTTGTCGCCGCGCCCGTTCTGGATGACCGACATTCCGACCCAACCCTTCGTGGAGCTACGCTGCGCGGCGGCCGGTGTCACCGCCAGAGTGACCAGGGCCACAGCGGCGATCGACAGCTGAGCAACGCCGGAGCGCGCATGGACCGGAATCGCGAGAGATCGCTTCATGCCAGTATGACACATCTGGCGCTGAAACCGTTGTGGCGTTCCCGGGACGCTCTTCCGGCGGCTTTCCAGAACGCTTTCCGCGCCGGTTCGCGCGGCAGTCTTCACGCCGGTCTTCACGCCGGTCTTCACGCCGGTCTTCACGCCGCGAATCAGAACCGGACCATCGTTGCGCCCGGCGGGAGCGATTTGTCCAACTGCTGCAGTGTGCCCTCTCGAGCCGCTGCCGCTGACAGATAGTACTGATTGAGGAGTGGGTCGCCGGGCACGTCCTTGAGGGCATTCATCGCCGTCGTCGTCATCTCGTCCAGCGCCGCCAGGCGCTCCTTGTACAGGTCTGGGCTGATCCTGGCCGCGGTGGACGTGTCGGTCGCGAGCAGGAACGCGGCCGCACGCTGATAGTCAGACTGCGATTTGACGAGCACGCGCTTGGCTTCCTGCGTGGATGAGAACGGCTTGCCGCCCACGCGCACGTTGATGGTGCCATGCGGACCCACCTCCGTGGTGTCTGCAGCGATTGCCATGCGCACAGTCTGGACTATTTCGTCGCCCATGGTCATACCGCGGCCGATGACGACTCCGCCGCCCACGAGCGCGGCGCCCGCTGCGACCCGCATTGTCCAGCGTGCAACGGCCGGTTTCCACCCCGGCCTGGAGCGTGGTTTCAACTCATCCTCTGAGGCGGGGTTGAAACTCCGCCCTGCGGCGGCCGTCGCGTCTGGGCCGACAGTGCGCAGGAGCCCTTCCTCGCGCAGCTGCAGCGCGAGCGTACGCCACTCCGTGAGCGGCGCAACGATGCGCGTTCGCTCGGGCGCGATCAGCGCGTCGAGTGCCGATTCTGAGAGTTCCTTAGATGGGAGTGCCATACCGTTGGTCCGAGCCGGCGGAGAAACTTTCGGCGAAATGCGCAAGCAACCGGCGGAGCTTGGCGCGTGCCTTGAACAATTGCGACTTCGACCCGCCCGCGGTAATACCCAACTCCCGGGCGATTTCCTCGTGCGTGTATCCCTCGACGTCGTGCAAGAGGAACACCGTTCTCGCGCCAGGCGAAAGCTGACTCACAGCATGGTCGATGGACTGAGCCACAAAACTGCGCTCGCTGTCTGCTTGCGGATTATCGACTGCCACGGCGGTTTCCTCTTCCACGTCTACCTCGATGCGCGCGAGCCGACGTACCTTACGTAGCGCATTTAGCGCCCGGTTCACGGCGATCCGATGCGCCCAGGTGCTGAACTGGGCGGCGCCCCGATAACTCGGCAGTGCGCGAAAAATCTGAATCCAAACCTCCTGCGCGATATCAGCCGCAAGATCGCGGTCGCCGCACAGACGGAGCACCACCGCGTCGATGTGAGGCGCGTTCTCCATCCACAATTGCCGGAGCGCGCGCTCGTCGCCGCCGATCGCCCGCTGTACGGTGATCTGGTCCGTCGTCATGCGGATTGCTGTATTCTTTGACTCACGCCGTAACAGAAGGGTTGCCGGAATCGTCAAATATGGCAGATTGGGTTCGCTGCCGTTCCATTCCACCTGTAGTCGGTATTTCTGTGATGCTGGTCGCCGTACTTTTCGCAGCAGTGGGAGCCCTGGCCCCCACTCTCCCCGTTGCAACCTCCGCCGGTGTATCCCACTCGGCGCGCGACTCGGTAGCGGCCATTTCCGTCATCGCGAGCACGACCGACAGCATCGGCCCCGGCACGTCTGGGCTGCCCTTAGCGACATCTGCTACGGCGGTTGGCATGTCTGCCGATCGATTGGACGCGATAAACAGAATTGTGGAGCGAGGGATCACGGCTGGAGGCTACCCCGGTGCGGCGGTGGTCGTGGGACGAAAGGGGATGAGCGTGCTGCAAAAGGGTTACGGCCGCCTCTCCTGGTCCGCTGACAGCCCCAATGTGGACCCGACAAACTCCATTTACGACATCGCTTCGTTGAGCAAGGTAGTCGGCACCACGACTGCGATCATGCTGCTGTATGATCAGGGCCGCATCTCGCTGGACGCTCCAGTCTCGCGCTACCTCCCCGATTTTTCGGGGGGCGAGAAGGATTTGGTAACAATTAGGCTATTATTGACGCATCGTTCTGGCCTACCTCCTGGACGGGACATATGGCGCCTGACGCATGATCCGATCGAGGCAAAACGGATTATTCTGTCCACCCCGTTGGCCTTCCACCCCGGCCAGTACTATGAGTACTCCGACCTCGGGGCCGACGTCCTGGGCATGATTGTCGAGTCGGTATCGGCACAGCCTCTGGACGAGTTCCTCGCCGACTATGTGTTTCATCCGTTGGGGATGTACGACACATTCTACAACCCAGCGGATTCGGTGAAGCACCGCATCGCGCCGACAGAGATCGCACCGCCACGCGGCTACCCCATCCAGGGCGAAGTGCACGACGAGAACGCTTTTGCAATGGGTGGAGTGGCGGGCCACGCCGGCATCTTCTCCTCGGCGTCGGACCTGTCCGTCTTCGCGCAGATGATGCTCAATGGTGGCGAGTACAACGGCGTGCGCATCCTGGCCGAATCGACGGTAATGATGTTCACCACCCGTGCGGCCGGTCATCGCGCGCTCGGATGGGATACGCCGACGGGCTCGTATGGCTCCGGATATTATCTCAGCGGCGACGCGTTCGGCCACACCGGCTTCACCGGAACGTCCATGTGGATCGACCCGGACCGTGGCATGTTTATTATCCTTCTCACCAACCGGGTGCACGCCGCGCGCGCGCTGCACCCGCTGCAGGTGATCGCCGACGTGCGTTCGGACCTGAGCGACGCGGCGACGCTGGCAATCACCGACATGCCGATGGGCGAGATGGCGATGCCCGCGTCGTTCCGCGCCGACCGTGAAGTCGGGTGGAATAATCCGGAGCGTTCGAGTTCCCGCGGCGCAGGCGGCCGGGCTCGGCACGCCAAGTCGCTATCTTCCAACCATGGAAAGCGTTCAGCAAAATCCCGGTCAGGAAGTGGCAGCGCTGCGGGACGAAGCAGCAACCGAAGCAGCGCAAGCAGCGGCTCCAGGGGAAAGTCTAGCCAGTCAAGTAAGTCCAAGCGGTCGCACCGAAACGCCTGAGGGCACGAATTCAGGCGCACCGGTTTCGGACGCTCCGGCGGGCGCGGTCAGTGAGGATCAGGTGAAGCTCATGCTGCGGCGGGTGAAGGACCCCGACCTCCAGCTCAACATCGTCGACCTCGGGCTCGTGTATGGTGTGCGCGTGGACGGCGCCGTGGTGAACGTGGACATGACGCTAACGTCGCCGGCCTGCCCTTCCGGTCCCGAGATCATGGGCGATCTGGAAAATCAGGTTCGCACGCTCCCGGGCGTAGAGGACGTGAAAGTAAATCTCGTCTGGGCTCCGTTCTGGACGCCCGACAGAATCGAGCCCAGGGTCAGGGCTTACCTGGGATTGTAGGCTCGGGCCGGCGGAGGACGATGCCGGTGTTTTTGCATCTTCCGGTCCCGTCCATTCCACTCGCTTACCGTTGGCATAGCTCTGATACCCGGGCCAGGTGAGGTGCGTCTCTGTCTTGGGGTTGACGGCGATGAACGGGAGCTCGGCGAATCGCTGCGGCTGTAGCGTCCCGGTCCACACCGCACCAGTGATGCGATGCGCGGATAGCGCGTTAGAAACCGAGTGCGAGGTTGCGGGCGTATAAGCCCCGATGCCCCACGTTCCGCGTTGGCTCTGACGATGTTATCGTGCGGTACGTGGCGGCTCCATTGCTGGATCACGGAGCCTCCGTTGGCTCTTCCCAACCCACTGTATGCATCGCTTAACAAATGTCTGGGCATGGACGACGACCATTCTCGTCCTCATCGTTGGGTTCGTCTACGTCTCGCTCGTGTGGCTCGTGAGCGCGCCGTTTGACCCGGGGCGGTACGCCGCCGGCCGCGCATTTCGGCACATCGCGGTGGCGGCAACGTGGCTCAATCCATACTGGAGCTTCCACACGACTGGCGTGAAAATCGATGACCCGCGCCGTCCCTATGTGGCCGTCTCCAATCACGAGAGCTACGCTGACATCTTTCTCCTGTCGCATCTGCCATGGGAGATGAAATGGCTCGCCAAGGATACCATCTTCAAGATTCCGGTCATGGGTTGGATGATGCGTATGGCGGGTGATATCCCAATTACCCGTGGAAATCGAGCGAGCGCCAGGGAGGCGATCGAAGGGTGTCGCGACCGCCTGGCCAAGAAGGTGTCGGTGATGATCTTCCCCGAAGGCACCAGATCGCGCACGGACGATTTGCTTCCGTTCAAGGACGGCGCATTCCAACTAGCGATCGAGAGCGGTGCTCCGATCCTGCCGATCGCCGTCGCCGGTACGCGCGACGCGATGGCAAAAGGGACGTTCCAGTTCCGTCCAGCGACGGCGATCTGCCGAGTGCTGGAGCCGATTGCCACCGCTGGTCTCTCCTCGGCTGATCTTCCCGCCCTTCGCGAGCGCACGCGTCAGGTGATCGACGATGCTCGTCGCGCGCTTCAACGCGAGTTGGGCGGCGCGGTCTCGCCGCTCCCGGCGGCATCAACGGTGTGATGGTCCCGCGACGGACGTGATGGCGCCGCCACGGCAGGCCCGGCGAGTAGCGGCAGCGGAGTGGTTACGCCGTCTGGCGGGGCAGTGGTTCTTCATGCTCGGCGTCTCCACCGTGATGCTCGGACTGCTTGCCGCCGTTGGTGAGGGGGTGCTGGAACACGAGTCGACCGCTTTCGATGGCACGGTTCACATGTGGGTGGTCACGCAACAGAACCCGGCGCTGTTGAAGCTGTTCCTCGTGATTACATGGATCGGCGCCAGCGCCCCCGTCATCGCCGCGGCGGTTGCTCTGGCGGCGTGGCTCTGGCATAGCCGGGGGCGACAGATCGCGGCTATCGTCGCACTGGCGGCGGCCGCAGCCGCGGGGATATTCCTGCCGGTGAAGCAGTTGTTCCACCGCGTGAGACCGCCCGGCGCTGTCACATATCACATCACGACTTACTCGTTCCCGAGCGGCCACGCGAGCAGTGCGACAGCGATTTTTGTGACTGCGGCCTAGGTGTTATGGCGCGAGCGTTTGATCTCGCGCGGACTTGCGATCAGCGTAGGTGTGGCCGGCCCGCTCCTCGTTGGTCTCAGTCGAGTGTATCTGGATGTACACTGGGCGACCGATGTGCTCGGCGGGGGTGGGCGGCCGGCCTGTTCGTGGCGGCGTTGAGCGCGGCGCTGTACGACCGGTTACGTCGTAAGGCGGGACTGGAGCCCCGCCCC
>JBPCNJ010000179.1:0-3396 GCA_051001375.1 Gemmatimonadaceae bacterium | reverse complement strand
GCCATGTACCCATCCGGCCGCCACAAGCCGCCCATTCACCTGCGTTTTCGGCGACACCCGATTGTACCGCCGCAGGTCAAAAAACGCCCGCCCGTACGTCACGGACCGATCAACAGCAAGCGGTGAGATGCTCGGTTGCGCTGGCTGCTGCACCCGCGGCGCGCGGGTCAGCGACGGACTGGTGCCGTACTCGTACGCGCCCCGCAGAAACCAGCCGCCCGAAGGGTTTTCGACATCGTTTCGCGTATCAAAAGTCGCGGCCACTGTCGCGAGGTGAATAACTCCCTCGTCCATTTGCGGATTCGCACGCCAGTGGCCGTTCTCACGGAAAAGCGTGAACGGGTTCTG
Source organism: Gemmatimonadaceae bacterium (assembly GCA_051001375.1). GTDB lineage: Bacteria > Gemmatimonadota > Gemmatimonadetes > Gemmatimonadales > Gemmatimonadaceae > Fen-1247. The sequence goes on along the minus strand of JBPCNJ010000179.1, from coordinate 3,048 downwards.
TGCCTCGCGTGATGACCAGCGCTCGCTGCCGTAGCCAACGTTTATCGCGGCCTTCTCATTCACGACCCACGAGGCTCCGACGCGCGCTCCGTGTCGCCCGTAGTAGTCCAGGTAGTCGCGCCTGAGCAGAAAAGAAGCGAGTCCTTCTTCCGGTTCACTCAGCTGCCAGCGTTCGATTGGCGCGACAACGTCGTACAGAGAGCCGCTTATCCCGAGCGCCCTATCCGGTCCGAAGCGCATCGCAAGACGCACGTTGTGCCCGGAGTGCGGCTCGTCCAGTCGCCATCCATCGCCGGTCCTGATGATTCCGTAAGCTGCCGCGTCCACCGCTATCGCGCGCGACTCTAAGGTCAACGACGGGCCGACCAGAATCGGGAGCCCCTCGACGCGGTTGTAAGTCTTGCCAGACGTCAGACTCAGCCCGACGTGAATACCGCGATCAGAAGCGCCGAGCGGGATAGAGTCGCCGATGAACGCGCCAAGCGTGTCGCGCGCTACGCTATCACGTGATGTTCCTGGCGAGGTAAGCGTATCGGTCGCTGTTCGTTCCGCCGCACGCGGACTCTGCTGCGCTCCGGCGACATTTGTGAGAGCAATCGTTGCGGCGAGCGCACCCAGCAAGAAAACCATGGACGCGGCTCCGGCCATGCCCAGCCGTTTCATGCGCCGGTATAGATTCGCGCGATCAGTCTTCAGCCGACGTGCTGCTTCAGCGACGTTACCAGAGGCCGACGCTAGCGCTTCGCTGATGAGCGTGCGTTCCGCGTCGTCCAGCGCATCGGTGAGACTTAGCTCGCCGCGAACCGCACCTGCCGTGATCTCCGTGGTCATGCTCGCTGACGGCAATACGGCGCTCACATCACCTGAGCTCACCCGCGCGTCGCCGCTCAGAATAGCGATCCGCTCCACGATGTTTGCGAGCTCGCGAACGTTTCCAGGCCACGGATAGTTCCGCATAAGCGCGAGCGCGCCGTCGGACCACTGAAGCATTGGTCGCCCAGTCCGCTGATGCTGCAAGATTGAGAAGTGGCGCACCAGCTCCACGACGTCATCACCGCGTTCGCGTAGCGGCGGTAGCAGCACTGGAATGACGTTGAGTCGAAAGTACAGATCCTCGCGAAACGTCCCGTTCTTTACTGCCTGGCCCAGGTCTCTGTTCGTAGCCGCAACAACCCTGACATCAATACGGATCGTCTTGTTGCCGCCGACGCGCTGGATCTCTTTTGCTTCGATTGCGCGCAGCAGCTTGGCTTGCGCCTCCGTGCTCAGATCGCCGATCTCGTCCAGGAACAGCGTCCCCGTGTCCGCGAGCTCGAAACGACCGATGCGTCGCTCTGCCGCACCGGTGAACGATCCCTTCTCATGCCCGAACATCTCGCTCTCGACCAGGTCGCGCGGAATCGCTGCACAGTTAACGCGCACCAGCGGTCTGTCCCGCCTGGGGCTGTGCTCATGGATTGCTGCCGCGACAAGCTCTTTCCCCGTTCCCGACTCGCCGCTGATGAGCACGCGCGCATCAGATGGCGCAACTCGTCCGATCAACTCGCGAACGCGATCCATCACGTTGCTCGTCCCGACCATGTCGCCCGTCAGACCCAGCTCCGCCCGCAGGGCGCGTGCGTCCCGTCGCGTCTGGCGCAGCTCGAGCGCGGAGCTGAGCGCGAGCAGCACGCTTTCGGGAGTGAGCGGCTTCTCCAGAAAGTTCACAGCGCCGAGCCTGGTCGCGCGCACCGCGTCACCGAGCGACGCGCGGCCGCTCATCATGATCACCGGAAGATCGGACCAGCGCTCGCGGATCTTCGATAGCGTCGCGATGCCGTCCAGTTGACCCGGCATCATCAGATCGATCAACGCTATGTCGGGCTCTTCGTCCTCCACGCAGCGCACCGCCGCAGTACCATCTGCCGCCTCGCGCACCTCATAGTCTTCGGCACGCAATAACGCACCGACCATGCGGCGAATGTTCGGTTCGTCGTCGACGATGAGAACGCTAGGCACCCGCGCTTATGATTGTCTACTTACTACGCAGGCACTGCTATGTGCGCCGCGCAGCTTCGACAAGGGTCGTTCCCAGCTGTGCCTGCTGACGTTCCTGAGCAGCCGGCACGGACGCTGCTGCGGGCGTACCCGCCGCGACTGGCGCATGAAGAGGCGTCCCGTTCTCAGGAGAAAGCAGCTTGGTGGTGAAGCGCTGCCTTTCCGCGATTCGCTCTACCTCCGTTGCCATCGCCTCGATTGCCTGCTCGATCCGATCCAGCCGCGTGATTACCTCGCCACTCGGCAGTGCTGCGGCGTGCGGCTTCGCTTCCATCCGCCGCGTGTAGCTCCGCACCAGTGGAACGCCGAGCGACAACGCGAGGATCATGAATATCCCGGCGAGGGGAACCAGTACTTCTGCTGCGTTGTGGCCCATGTCACTGTCTCCTATGCTCTACGTGGATTATTCTGCGCGTCGGCGGAATCATCTGTCTCTCGTAGCTTCCGCGCCATCCACGGGTAATGTGAATTCTATTCGTGTTCCGACGCCAAGGGTGCTCTCGGCCGACACCGCGCCGTCATGCGCCCACACGGCCTGGCGTGCGATTGCGAGCCCGAGTCCGGTCCCGCCCGCCTTATTAGTCACGTATGGCTCCCAGATTCGTTGCAACTGACTTGCGGCAATCCCGGGACCACTGTCCGCGATCGTGATCCGCAGCGCCGGCTGCTGCTGTAATAACGTCCGGGCCACCGCGACCGTTATGCTGCCTCCTCCTCCGCACGCATCAACGGCGTTGAGCAGCACGTTCGTCACGGCTCCAGCCAGCGCATCGTAGTACCCCGCGACCATCGGTAGCTCCTCGGCCAGCTCCAGTCGCAAATGCATCGTTTCTGGCACCGTTGCGTTCGCTGCGTAGCGTACCATCTCCCCAACATCGATCTCCGACGGCGGCCCCTCCGGCAGGCGGCCGAATTGCGCGAAACTCCGTGCTGTTCGCTCCAACCGCTCGGTCTCCGTCGCCAGAACTTCCAGCGTCTCGCTCAGCTCCGGCGGTGTGCCGCGCCGCAGCC
>JBPCNJ010000178.1:0-8161 GCA_051001375.1 Gemmatimonadaceae bacterium | reverse complement strand
CGTACCTTTCCGCGACGAATCAGCTTGAGTGGGAGATTGGTGTCCGTCACTGGGGCCGTCATACGCGCAGTGCCTCTTCCACCGATGCGCCATCGTGTCCGCTCAACAGCGGAGCGACGACCTCGCTCAGAAATTCCGTCACCTGCTGCGGCGCGCGTCCGACGAAAGCACGCGGATCCAGAGCGCTCCTCAGATCATCGATCGGGACGGGGAAATCCTGATCGGCGGCAAGGCGCTCCAGCATGTCGTTGCGCGGCGCGCCGTCCTTTACGGCGCGGGCAGCCGCGACGCTATGACGTCGAATGACTTCGTGCGCAACCTGCCTGTCACCGCCCGCCTCCACCGCGCGCAAAATGATCTCTTCAGTCGCCATGAACGGGAGCTCGTCCTCGACGCGACGACGGATGCGAGCGGGATGAACTTCCAGGCCGCCCGCGATGTTGCGCATCAAGAGTAGGATTGCGTCCGTCGCCAGAAACATCTCCGGGATGACCAGCCGGCGGTTTGCACTGTCGTCCAGTGTGCGCTCGAAGTACTGCACCGAGTGCGTTTCATTCGCGTTCGACTCCAGCGAAATCACGAAGCGCGCCAGCGAGTTGATCCGTTCCGATCGCATCGGATTGCGCTTGTACGCCATGGCGGACGAGCCGATCTGCTCGTTCTCGAACGGCTCTTCGATCTCACCGAAAGATTGCAGCAGTCGCATGTCGCTGGCGAACTTGGCGGCACTTGAGGCGATTCCAGCAACGACGCCAAGCACTACCGAATCGAGTTTGCGCGAATACGTCTGACCGCTCACCGGGATCGAGCTGGCGAAGCCCATCTTCAGCGTGACGAGCCGCTCCAATTCCCGTACCTTCGCGTCGTCCCCGTGAAAGAGGCGGAGGAACGAGGCCTGTGTTCCGGTAGTGCCTTTGACACCGCGCAACGGCAGTGAGCCAATCCGGTAATCCAGGTCGTGTACGTCCAGCACCAGATCCTGCATCCACAAGGTGGCGCGCTTGCCTACCGTGGTCAGCTGTGCTGGCTGAATGTGCGTGTAGCCGAGCGTCGGCTCGTCTCGCCACTTCTCCGCAAAAGGGGCGAGGACAGCGAGGATGTCGATGACGCGCTTGCGCAACAATGTGAGCCCACGCCGCATGAGAATCAGATCGGCGTTGTCTGTGACGTAGGCGCTAGTCGCGCCCAGGTGGATGAACCGTTTGGCCGCGGGCGCGGCGTCGCCGAATGTATGGACGTGCGCCATGACGTCGTGCCGGAAGCGTTGCTCGTAGGCAGCCGCGGAAGCAAAGTCGATATCTTCAGCGGCGTTCCGCATCTGTGCGATCGCCTCGGCCGGTATGTCGATCCCCAGCTCACGTTCCGACTCTGCCAGCGCAATCCATAGCTCGCGCCAGAGCCGGTGACGCGCGACGGGCGACCACAGCGCCAGCATTGCCCCGGATGCGTAGCGCGTTCCCAGGGGCGAGGTGTACGTGTCGTGCATCTGCATCTGCATCTACTGCGTCGTGAATTCGGTCGAGTAGAACTGGCCCTGGCGTTCAACGTACATCACGACTAGGCCACGTACCGCGTTGAGCACGCGCGCCGCATCGTCGGCGCCAGCAACGCGGACGCCGTTTATCTGGACGATGACGTCGCCCGGCTCCAGCCCGATCTGAGACCTTACACGCTCGCTCGTTGTGCGCACGTACGCGCCGGCCGCGCTCCTCACGCCATTTTCGGAGCGTATCGCCGGTGTCAGCGTCACGAGCTCGATCTCGCGCAGAACTGTTACGCGAGGAGCGTTCATCTCCGGAAGATCAGCCACGCGAACAGTGGTGGTTAGCTCACGGTCGCCGCGCCGGATTGTGAGCGGGACGGTTTCACCTACGCGCAGTTCGAGCAGCTCCGCTTCCCAGTCGTACGCATTGCGGATATTGCGTGGGCCGGTCTTTACGATCACGTCACCGCGCTGGAGACCCGCGGACGCGGCGGGTGATCCAGGCGTCACCGCGGCCACTACAACGCCCATCGGCGGCTTTTCGCCAGGAGTGCGTTGCGCGTTCACGGCGGGCTTCACGCCCACCCACGGCCGTCGGACCGTGCCGTTCGCGAGCAGATCCTCCGCCACGCGCGCCGCACGATTGATCGGGATCGCGAAGCCGAGGCCGACGGAGCCGCCGTTGGGAGAATAGATCGAGCTGTTGACACCGATCACCTCTCCGGCCGCGTCGACCAACGCGCCGCCCGAGTTGCCTGGATTGATCGCCGCATCCGTCTGAATCATGTCGACCGATACGCCGCCGCCCTCTGCCTCGGCGATAAGGTTGCGCCCGACGCCGCTCACCACCCCGACCGTCACACTGGGCTCGGTGTTCGCGAGCACAAAGCCGTACGGGTTGCCGATCGCGATCGCCCACTCGCCGACTATGAGACCGGATGAGTTGCCCATCGGTGCGACCGGAAGACCGGATGCCTGCACTCGCAGAACAGCGAGGTCGTTTGCGTCGTCAACGCCGACGACAGTGGCAGGGTAGGTGGTCCCGTCGCGCATCGCGACCGACACCCGCGTCGCGCCGCGGACGACATGCGCGTTGGTGAGAACCACTCCGTTCGCGCGGATTACGAACCCCGAACCAAGCCCCGCGATCGGACGCACGGCTGACTGCCCGCCGAAAAACTGTTCCATCGGATCTGCCGCAACGCGCTGAACCGCCTCCGTCTGGACCGTCACCACTGCTGGTGCGACCCTTGCCACGGCCGCCGTGATCGCGGTGCGACGGGATGCATCCACCTGCGCATTCTGCGCACCCTGCGCGATGCGAACATCCTGCGCCTGCGACGACTTTCCCTTGCACGCGGTTACTACCGCGAGCACCGCAACGGTGTACGCTCTGCGCATGCGTTACAGCGTGCGCGGTTTGGGCCGCTTACTGAGCGCGCTCAGGAACCGGTCCACTCCACGATCGGTGAGCGAGTGCACCAGCAAGCGATTGAGCAGGTCCGGAGTCACGACGGCCGTGTCAGCGCCGGCGAGCAGATAGTCCGTAAAGTTCACGGAGTTCTGCGCCGGCCCCACGGCGAGATCGCACTCGAGCCCGGCGCGATCCAGCACCGCGCGAATTTGCTCGATCACGTCCGCGCTGTGCCGTGCATGCGCGTCGATGTCCTGAACGTCGACAGCCACCATTGTGGCACCCACCTTGGCGGCGAAAAATGCTTGTGCGCCGGAATACACGTGGCTGGCACAAACTCGCACCCCGTCCGCGACGAGCTTGCGAATGGACGGGATGGCGTCTTCCAGAAACGGAATCTGCACTATCGCGTGCTCGGACGCGCGCGCCAGATCCCGACCCTCACGGTACACGTCGTCGCCCAGCAGCGCAGCAACAGGGACACAAGTCGGAACGGGAAAGTCTTCCGCCATTTCGGCCAGCCGGTCCTTCACGTCGATGCTCGGGTCTTCCGTCGCTAAATCAATCGGGGACAGTACGATTCCGTCGGCAAAACCCGTATCGATGATGTGTCTGATCTGCTCCAGCGAGGCGCTCTGCACAAAGATTTTCATATGCTCTTGAGATATAGGTGTGCAGGATAGCTAACGTGATCCAGGAAAAGCGCGTGCGCCGGTGCTGGCGCCGAGGTCCCCGTGTTGTCGCGCGCGGTGAGGAGCGCGGCAAACGAGTCGAGCGACTGGCGTCCGGTCGCTGTATCGACCATCGATCCGACCAAAAACCGCACCATATGGTGCAAGAATCGGTTCGCCTCGATAACGAGTTGGAAGCCGCCTTCTCGCTCACGCCACTCGGCCACGGCGACACTGCAGCGGTGCTCGTCCGTCGCCGGCGCCGTTCCGCGCACCGCGAAACCGTAGAACTGGTGCTGCCCGCGCAACACATCGCACGCCGCCTTTAGTATGGATAGGTCCGGCCGGCGGGGCGGGCGCCACTCGAAAGGGCGCCGGAATGGCGACCGGGCAGCGTCATCGGTGCCCAAATAGTAGCTGTAGCGACGGGCGGTAGCGCTGTACCGAGCGTGGAACGCACCGACGACGTCGTGCGACTGCTCCACCCATACATCTGGTGGAAGTAACGCGTTCAGCGCGCGCTTCAGTGTTGCTGCATCCCAACGCTCCGTCCCGACGACGTGCGCCGACTGTCCTCGCGCATGCACTCCAGCATCAGTTCTGCCAGCGCCGACCACTTTTGTCGGCGCCCCGAACAACTGTTCGAGGGAAGTCTCGATGACCCCCTGCACTGTGCGGAGCGATGGCTGGCGCTGCCATCCAGCGAATCGCGACCCGTCATACTGCAGAACGAGTTGCACGGTCCGCTCCGGCATGGTTCAGAACTTACGGCCCAGGGCCGCCAAGTCAAGCAAACCCGGCGCGCACTCACACGGCTCGGCCGCCGCACGCGGCCGGGAACTGTCTTGACAAAACCGCATTGCACTCAGGGTCGAACGCTGAGCGTCTCAATCTGCCCTGTGCGGACCCCGTCCTGACCTGTATTCTTTGACGGTCGCCTCCCCGAGGCCGAGATCATAGCTCGATCCCGGAGTCCGAACGTTGTTCGATCTCGCAGCCGGTTCGTTTGTGCCGCCGGACAGCTATAGGCATCGCATGACAAAGCCCAGTGCCGGGGAAACGGAACGGGTGACTAGGGCATTTGTGCGATTGCCGGACTTGATGTTCCTGTCTTCGGGCTCGTTGGGCTGCTGCTCGGTACTGTTGTCCGGATCGCGTGGCCGACCCACTGATTTCCGGTTGACAACGCTTGCGTCCCGCCGCAAACTCGCAGTCACTGCATGCCCGCGAAATCTCTCCCCACCGTTGCCGCCGAGCTGGTACGCGCCCCCGATGCCGCCGCGGCTCTTGCGGTTGTGCATCAGGAAATCGCTGCCGCTGAGAAGCACGCTGGCTTCGCGCTGCTCACGTTCGAGGCTCGTAGCGAGGCATTAGTAAACCGCGCTCTGGTCGGGGCTAATGAACGTGGTGACTCTGCTTCAGCCTCGTCCAACAACGCGCGGCTCGGGCTCGATCACCTTCCGTCACACGTGCGGTCAACTCTGCTTGGAGGCCAACGCTTCGCCGATGTTGGTGACCAAGCCGCGCAATACGCCAGGCTTCTGGGCGTGGAGCTCCCAGGCAGCGATCTTGGGCTGCTGCTCAAGGGCATCGTTGTCGAGGGCTCACTTGTCGCGGTCTTGGCGCTGTACGAGGCGCGCCGTCGATCGCCCGCCAAGCTGCTCCAGCGAGCCGAGCCGCTGGCCGGCATGTTCGAGCTGGCGTATGTGCGTTTGTACGAACGTGAGGCGCGCTTCGAGGCCGTGGCGGCGCTGCATGACGTGACGTCCCGGCTTCGTGCCGAACACGCCAGCTCTGTCGCGTCCACAGAGCGCGAGCTGGAGCGCTTGCGTGCTGCTCAGCGTTTGGGGACGAGCGACGTTGTGAAACAGCTGAGTGAAGCCGTCGCTGCGGCTGAGCGCGAGACGGCGGCCGCGGAGCGAAGACTGGTAGCGGTGGAAGGGCAGGTGGTGAGTGCGGTCGATCGGCTGGAGCGTCTGCACGTCCAGCTCGCGGAGCAGGACTCGTTGATCCGCTCGCAGCGAGAGACTATTAGTGAGCTACAGGGACAGTTGACCGGGCCCGATGCAACTGCCATTCGGTCCTAACGTACAACTGACTTGCAGCAGTAGCTGGGACAGTAGATGACAACAACGCCGACGCCGGCCGCGTTGCACGACGTCATCTCCGCGCTCGCGTTCGGCCGCACCCTGGCCCAGGACGAAGTTACTGCCGCGTTCGACGTCGTCATGCGCGGCGACGCCTCGCCGGTGCAGATCGCTGCGCTACTCACCGGCCTGCGCACGCGCGGCGAGAGTGCCGACGTTGTGGCGGGGGCTGCTCGCGCGCTCCGCCGCGCCATGGTGCATCTGGATCTTCCCGACGCGGGTGGCGCAGTCGATACCTGCGGCACCGGCGGCGGCGCGGTGGGCACGTTCAACATCTCGACCGCGGCCGCGCTGGTCGCGGCTGGTGCCGGAGTCCGCATCGCGAAGCACGGCAACCGCTCCTTCACCTCGCGATCAGGCAGCGCCGACGTCCTCGAAGCCCTCGGCGTCAGCGTCGACGTGAGCCTTGACGCGATGCGGCACGCGTTCGAGACCGCCGGAATCGTGTTTATGTACGCTCCGCGCATGCACCCCGCGATGCGACACGTGGGCCCGGTCCGCAGGGAGCTGGCGGTCCCGACCGTGATGAACGTGATCGGCCCGCTCGCCAACCCGGCGTCAGTCGGGCGGCAGGTAATCGGCGTCGCGGATGCGGGCCGCGTCGGGGTGATCGCTGAGGCGCTCGCGGCGTTGGGAACAATTCACTCGCTGGTCGTACACGGCGAGCCTGGAATGGACGAGATCTCGCCGCTCGGGGACACGCGAGTCTTGGAAGTGCAGGGCAGTGACGTCACCGAATGGGTGATCACGCCAGCGATGATCGGGAGCGTTGGGGCGAGCGCCGCTGATCTCCTTGGCGGCTCACCGGCGGAGAACGCGGCCCTAGTCGAGGCGTGCCTCGCCGGTGCCGCACCCGCTGGCGCAATTGCCGCGGTCGTGGCAAACGCCGGTGCAGCCGTCTACGTCGCGGGCCTGGTGCCGTCGTACATGGAAGGGGTGGACGCAGCGAGGGCCGCCGTTGCCGATGGGTCTGCAACTGCGGCCCTGCGTCGCCTGCGCCGAGCGCTGCGGCGCGCCTAATTCAGATCAAATCCAGTTTAGCAGCGGCGCATCACGCCCACGACGACTCCCTGAATGGCGACATCGTTCTCGTGCACGTAGATCGGCTCCATCGTTTCGTTGCGTGGCTGGAGCCGAATGCGCCCGTCCCGCTCGCGGTAGAAGCGCTTCACCGTCGCGGAGGTCCCGTCGATCAGGGCAATCACGGTCTCGCCGTTGTCGCATCGAGCCCGATCGTTCACGACCACGAAATCACCGTCGCAGATATGGTCGTCGATCATCGAGTCTCCACGCACTTTGAGCACGTAGTGACTCCCCGCGTGACGGACGAAATCCTCCGGCACGGCGATGGTCTCCTGCTGCTGAACGGCCTCGATGGGCATGCCGGCTGCGACGGTGCCCATCAGCGGCACCTGAACCGCGCGCGGATACCGCTCCGACGGCAGGATCTCGATCCCGCGACTCTCGTTGTAGCGCCGCTTGATGTAAGACTTGCGCTCTAAATTGCTCAGATGCTCGTGCACCGTTGCCAGGGAACTGTAGCTGAAGCGCTCCGCGATCTCCTCAAAGCTCGGCGCATAGCCCTTATCATCGTTGTATTCAGAGAGATACGTCAGTATTTCACGTTGGCGCTTAGTGAGCGACATCGCCAGATTCCATCGAGGTGGGTTTACACGTAGGGCTGACCCCGAACAGCCGCCGAAGAGTACGTTATCCGAAGAATGCCCGAAACGCAAGCTAAAAGTTCATGGACAGCCCCCGCGGGCACCCTTGGCGACCTTGTCGCTGGTGCCGCGAGCCGTGCGGAGGCGCTCCGAGGAGCCTCGACTGCGTGGCGCGACCGCGCGGAGGCCGCCGGACCGCGGCCATCGCTACGCGCGGCAATGCTGCGCGACACCGTCGCGGTTATCGCGGAGATTAAGCGGATGTCACCTTCCAGGGGTGACATCAAGCCTGGGCTGGATGCCGCGGACCAAGCGCGGCGCTACGTCACAGGCGGCGCGGCGGCGATCTCAGTGCTAACAGAGCCGGAGCGGTTTGGCGGCTCAAGCGCGGATCTGGCCGACGTCGCCGCCGCGGTCGCGATCCCGGTGCTCAGGAAGGACTTCCATGTCGCTTCCGTCCAATTGTACGAGGCGCGCGCACTGGGCGCGTCGGCCGCGCTCCTGATAGCACGCGCGGTCGAGCCGGGACAACTGCGCGACCTGATCGCTACGGCTAACGACATCGGTCTGGAGTCGCTGGTCGAGGTTCGAGACGATCATGAGCTAGCACGCGCGCTCGATGCGGGCGCGACCCTCATAGGCGTGAACAACCGGAATCTGGAGACGCTCGTCATGGATCCCGGGACGGCGGCCCGCATTATCCCGCTGATCCCGGGCTCGGTGGCCGCAATCGCGGAGAGCGGCATTAGCTCGCGCGCCGAGGTGGAGCGCGCCGCTGCGTT
>JBPCNJ010000177.1:0-6838 GCA_051001375.1 Gemmatimonadaceae bacterium | reverse complement strand
CCCGGCGACCAACTCGGCGCCCCTGACGAGCTCACGCTTGATCTTGGCGTACCGGGCCACGAGCGGGCAGTATGCCTGCCCGACGGTGCGCGCGACATCCCGCTCCAGGAGCTCAAGGCTGCGGCGCTCGTCATCAGTAAGGCCGGACTCAGCGGCTTCGGTCTTCATTGCGATGGTGCTCCATGCCTGGCTAACGCCCCAGTTCAGCCGCGGGCAATCCAATATTGCGCCACTTGCGCGGCACACACCATAGCTCGTCTGGCGGCTGAAACGATTCGTTAAGCAGCTAGCGCGGGCCGGCTGCGACTCAACGCTGCGCCCGGTCTATCGCGCAGGCGGCGAGCCAGAGCAAGGGAATCAGCCATGCCAGCGCTGATGGACGCCATCCGTCCGCACGTCGTCTGTCGATTCGCCACGCGATCAAGAGCACAGCGTTGATCACCATGCAGAGCACGAAGGTAGGTAAAGCGCTGAGCGCCCAGACGAACGGGTCGCCGGGGCTGATGGCGTACTCCGTTCCCCGGAGTTCGGGCTCGGGCCATACCCAGGAGGCAAAGTACAGATAGCAGGCGGCACTGAGCAGATTAACCGTGACCCAGAGCACTGTCCCGCGCGTGCGGTTCATGCGACACCTCTCAGCAGCAGCCTCCGGCGTTATAGGCTGCAGCGCGCTGCTTAGAAAACGCTGAACGCGTGCTTCATAACGTGCCATACCCTTGAAATCTGCAGCACGCATGGCACGCCTGCTCGCCACGCGGAGGGCATGGGCACACGCGGCCCAGTTGCCCATGCCGCGCGGCGAGCGTATAACGAGGCATGCTCCCCCCTGTGCAGGGGATCGCTGTCGCAATTCCGCGGTGATCGCGCACCGCGGACCGCACGTGCCCGCCGGTCCGGGGACGTTCCGCTTTTGGCTCATTCGTGTGCCGTTCGATTTCGTGACCGCCGGGCTCCCGTCGGGCTATCTCTTCGGCCGGTGCGCATGGTGGTTCTTGCATGGAGGTGAGGACGAGTACGATGAGTGATTGAGGCGTCCCGCCGTTACATCTTGCACGCCGCAGGGCCTTTCAATCACAACTCTCTCTAGTATGTCGAACCCCGAGTCGTCCGAGCGCGACCGAGCGGCGTTGTTCGGCGGGCTCCGCCTGCCTGTTCGGCCGAGCATCGCGTTCGTGACGCTTTATATTGGGGTTGGAACCGTGGTCGGCGCGCGCGTGCGACTGATTCGGAATCGACGGAACCAATAGCCGCACGTCGTAGAGCGCCGGCGCATCCTAGCCTACTCGTCCTGACGGTCGCGTTCCGAGCTTCTTCCCAACGCAGGCCGTGTATGTCTGAACGAATCTGTCACGTAGGACGCGATATTGCTCGATTGTCGAGAACCGCGGCGCTTCGCGCGGAGTATTCAGGATGTAGAGCGTTACCACCGTCTGGTCGGCATCGCGAAAAAGCAGATACACGCTTTGGACGCCACCTGAGAGCGTCGTTCGGTTGATAGCGTGGATGTCGAAACCATTGAGCGAAGATCGCCGCGGTGTCTTCGCTTCCATGCCCGTGCTGGCCTCGGCCAGGAACCTCAGGTTCTGAAGCAAGCTTCTTTTCGCTGAATCAAAACTTGCCAGACGCTCTGCCTTGAAGTTCACGAACGGCGTGCCTGCGTACGCAATGTGGAGGCTAACCCCGTGCAGGACGACAACGTCGTTCAGTCCCGCAGCTGAAGGTATGGATCGCACGAAGGGCTGGGCGCGCTCGTCTGATTCCTCGACCGAAACCTTCTCTCCAAGATTGCAGCCGATGTATTGCCGGAGGTTATCCGTTTGAGCGGATGCTGTCCGTGAGGAGAGCATGACGGCCAGGGGCAAGAGGGTCAGCGCTCTCCGGTACATCACACGTTTTGAGTAGTTGATCCGCATCGGTTCCACCTCGAGAGACGTGGCGCTCTACCGCGTATTCGACGGCGAAGCGCTGCTTCAAGAACGCTGCGCGCACGCCGTATAACATGGCACGCGATTGCACTCGCACAAGGCGAAGTCACGCATCGAATTGCATTCACGGCTTCGTGCGATAATGAGACAGCCGCTCTGCGCTGCAGCGCCTGCAGCATACGATGGAGGCGCTCGGTCCGGGAGATCCTAGGAGAGCATCACGTTGCGGACGTTCCGGCGGAGGCTAACATATGCGCATGACTGCCAGTGCGAATGGTTCCGCGGCCCGTCCTCGGACGAATCTCACCAGGTTCGGCTGGTGTTGGCTCGGGGCCCTTTGGTTTCTTATCCTTGGTGGATGGCTCCTAGGCCGGTTAGACGACTTCACATTGCTCACCCCCGACGACGGCGATGCGCTGGAAGCCTGCTTCATCATCGCTGGGATTGTGGGCGTGGCGTCAGCCATCGTCGGTTACACACAGTCAGCGGCTCCTGGCGCGCGGCGCTTGTTGGGGGCCGTGTTCGGCTTCGGCATGCTCGGAGCGCTCTCGACGGGGCTGCTCACGACGACGCTTACAGACATTGTGCTGGGGAAGCGTTACTTCCCGCCCAACAGGACGGAAACGTTCCACGCACTCCTGCCGATTGGCCGAGCGTACCGCTCGGAATCACGAACAGGGTACAGCTGGACAATCCAGCCCACCCCCCTCTGGGAGAACATCGACATCACGAAGTCTGACTACGACTTCATGGTGGCGAACAAGCGAGTCGACGATGTGCCTGATGAGCCGGAAAGTGTATCAAGTCGCGCGGCCTTCTGTGCAAGCGTCATCATGCAGAGATCGGGCGATGCCCTCCGCGTCTTGCACGCTGGTCGTCACACGCTGCCGCAGGGAAGCGTGGTCAGATGCCCGCCAGCGGCGATGGGGCAGCCGTACATCGAGCAGCACTGAGCCAAGCCTTCGCTGTGGACGAGCGCGGATGTGCGAATGTGAGCGTGGTAGCGACCTCGTGCTAACTCAGCAAACCATGGCGCGTGCCTGCGTCGGTAAAGACTCACGCCGACGCGGCACAGGCATCCCGTCCACGCGCTCGACCAGCACCGAAGCGTTTGAGACCCGGCAGATGGTACTAATCCGAAGTGTGGCGGGTGCGAGGAATATCGCTACTGGGCGCTGCGCCGCTGCTCTGCACCGCGATCTGCCAGACTGTGCTTCGTGTCAACCTCCCGCGTGCGCTTGACGGACGAGGGCCTTGGCCCGGTCGAGATCAGCAATACTGCGAATAAGCAGTTCCACGTCGCCTGTGCCCCAGTGTCCGATCTCGCGCACATCGCGGATTAAGCCATCGACGAGATCGACTTTAGTGGGATCGAGCCGCAGATAAAGGCGCAGAAGATCCTTCTGGAACACGACAGTTGCAAAGTTCTTGATGCGCTTGAAAGCAACGTACAGCTTGAGATCCTTTCGCTGGACGTCGTCCCCGAGCGACAGCACATATCCCTCAAGTGAGTCGAATAGCTGGCGCGTAGCGGGACTCAGATCCGCTAGCCACTCCTGAACTGTTTTATCAGTTCCAATACCTTTTGGAGCTTTCGGGCCGTTCGTATTTGGCGCTGTATGCTTCGATCCAGGAGCTGGTTTCGCTGCAGTGGCATTGACAAGTTCGAGCAGTAGAAGATCACTCCCGAACTGTCTGTAGCGTATAAGCTCGACGTTTTTGTTCATCTGCTGCACTGCGTGGCCATCGTACTTGGTGAAATCTGCCGCGATACAGATGAGTCTCGGAGCAGACCAGTCCCCAAGAAGGCTCAATGTTGAGAAGGCGTTGGGCTCCAGCCCATACTCGGACGAGTTCGAACAACTCCGGTGATGCCTGTGGCCGGATCGGAGGTCGTCTCGACATCGTCCAAAGATCGCACCATTACCATCTCTGTGGACAGCCTAATGCTGTGGTGACTTTTGGCGAGGGCCGATGAAATCGCCGCTACGTAGCCAACAGCCGTTGAGCGGTGCAAAGGCGTGTCGCTCAACGAAATTGGCGCCGCGACCAGCCGCTGTCGAGAACGTGGGCATGTACATCGGTGTGAACGGAGCTCGGGTCTGCGCGAGCGCATCCTCGCTGGAGGCCGCTGAGTCGCCCGTCGCGTGCAAGGGTTATGTACAGCGCCTCTCCATGCAGTGTACGTATTCCGTGCTTGAGCATTTGATCCCGGTGGCGAAGGAGGGACGACGAGATCGCCGACAGGAACCGGTATGCAGCTCATCCTACTTCGGAGTTGGATCCACCTCGCTTCTGTTGTCGTCGCGGACTAGCGACCAAGCAGCGAGTCAAACGTTCGCCCGAGACCGGCACCTACCCGCATCCGGGCGGTCGAATTCGGGCGCTATGTTCCCCTAACGAAGCAATCGGGTGAGTCATTCCGAGGCGTATTGGGTCACTGCGACGCTGGCCGATCCGATGGCGACACCAGCGAGCCAGCCACCAACTATGTCGTCAAGCCAGTGCTCATCCAGATAGAGCCGCGTCAACGCTACTCCGCCGGCGGTGACCGCGGCCAATAGCACGGTCGCTGCCCGCGCCTTCGGACCTGCGACGGGCCACAGCTCGGTCGCTACGGTGAATACAATGGCCGTCGCGGCGCATGTATGTCCGCTCGGGAATGCGTATTGGTCCAGGCCTTGGTGCCGGCTCGCGTGCGGCGGCCTTTCTTGGTGAATAATAAGGCGCATGCCCTTGTCGGCCGCTGTGGCGACGAACGATCCGCTGGCCGTGGTGCGCTGCTGACCGTGGTGTGTGCGATAATTCCTTACGGAGTGGTCGGAGGTCTTTGGTCCACTTCCGGCTCTTTTGGCCGCAGTTTGACCGGATGCCCGAAGGTGCGCGAGACGGTGATGTAAACCGCTCGCGCCCCGTAATACCGGTCGCTGGTCTCGATCACCGTGCCATTCGCCGTGCGGTAGCCGAACCGCTGTAGCTTGAACGGATCGCCTACCCGCAGCGCGATGCTGCCATCGTCCCCCCAGGCTTTGTAGCGCACGCCCGCGCTGGTGAACGTTTGCGCGATTTGCGAGCCGCCTTCCCTGGCGTACGGCGCACGATGGGTCACGAAGACCTGCGCATCGACGAGCGATGAGAACTGCCACCTAGCGTTGCCGCGCAGGGTCCACACCATCGAATTCACAGAGAGATTGCCCGGCAGGTTGGATGCGTCGCTGGAGTAGTGATAGAGGCTACCGCCGCCGGAGCCCGACAACGGACCATGCCGCACCATGACATTGAAGTCCGAACCCACGGTGAGCGTGCTGGCGACATTGTCGAACGTGCTGACCGACACGCCCGTGGAGTCCACCAACTGGATGTTCCGCACGGCGTGCGCCGCGTGGCGTAGGTATGGATTGACCTGGATGGAGCCCCACGAATGCGCATCCATCAGGCTGAGCTCCATGGCGTCCGTGTATTCGGGGCGCAGATTGGGATTGCCCCGGGACACGTTGCGTGTATCCTGCCGGTATTCCACGGGACTCAATTGTTGCGGATCTGGGCGGCTCACGCGACGGGAGTAGCTGATTTTCGCCTGGCGCGTGGCCGTGAAGTTATAGGACAGGATCGCGCTGGGATACGCGCTCGCGTAGTGATTGTCGAACACAAGCGCCGATGTGGGTAGGTGTAGGCGCGTCGAGGCGTCCTCGAGCCGCAGGCCCGCTTGCGCCTGTATCTTCCCGACCTGCCGCGACAACACGACATAGCCGCCGCCGATGTCCTCCGCGTAGTCGAATGCGGTGGATCGCTCAACGCTCGGAGCCAGCAGTCCGCTCGCGATGTCGCGATACGATGCGGTGAAATCGTTCGCGGTGGAACGCCGCCTGAGCTCGAAGCCGGCTTCGAGTTTGGTGTGGACGCTGAACGGTTTAGTATAGTCCGCTTTGACGTTCCACATTGGGGTATGGCCGATGGTGTTGTCGAACTCTCGCGGAATGGACGTCGGCGTGGTGGCATCTGCCTGAACCACATCGCCCGAGAGGTTCACGTCGTTGTGAGTGTAGATGTTTGAGTATTCGATCTCCGCGGAGAACTGCGTCGTGGTCGGTGCGCCGTGGTGACGAATCGCGACCGAGTAGTCCTGCGAAGCGTTGTGCAAGGCCGATTCATTGAACTGGTTGAACAGGCCGATCACGCTGCGGGTAGGATCGAGATCCGTGTAGTACAATGCGTTGGTGATGGCGTTGCCACCGCCGAAGAAGAAGCCATCGAACGAGAGGGCATCGCGGCTATTGAAGCGATACTCTGACCGTATCGTGCCGCCGCCGGACAGCGGCCGATTCGTACCGCTCATCCGCGTTTCCACATGCGCCGGCACCGGAACGACGAGGTTCTCCCGCGAAATCGTCCCCGACGTCGCTCGGTGATCCCCGTACATGTCTCCGGACAGGAATAGCGTGAATGGTCCGTGCTGCTCAGCGACATTGCCGCCGAGGTCCACCTGCCCCGTGGACGACGTACCGGCCACGATGCCACCGCTCAGGCGCAATTCCGCCTCCTGATCGAGCACGATGTTGATGATGCCTGCCGTGCCCTCAGGATCACTCTTCGCGGACGGCGTCGTCGCGACTTCGACCGTCTTCACCCTGCCGGCAGGGAGCTGCGCGAGGAACATTCCAAGCTGCTCACCGTGGAGCGGTACGGCACGGCCGTTGATCTGGACGACCACATTCTCGCTGCCACGCAGACTCACCTGGTGCGAGCCGTCCACCTCGACCTGCGGAATGTTGCGAAGGACATCGACGGCCGTGCCACCCGCAGCAGCCGTCATGTTCTTCGTGCTGTAGCTGTTGCGGTCCGGAGCGATGACGGTTTCTTCGCGCTCGGCAACCACGTCCACTCGTTCGAGCTTCGTGACCACTGCGTTCAGC
>JBPCNJ010000176.1:0-6572 GCA_051001375.1 Gemmatimonadaceae bacterium | reverse complement strand
CTCGAGACTAGTGTACCAGGCGTCTTCGCCGCCGGAGACATAGCGCAGTACCCTGACCGCTACACCGCCGAGCACATTCGGGTCGAGCACTGGGTCGTCGCGGAGCGGCAGGGACAGACCGCCGCGCGCAACATGCTGGGAGCACACGAGCGCTTCGAGGCGGTCCCGTTCTTCTGGAGCGTACACTACGACGTCTCCATCAGCTACATCGGCCACGCCGAGCGGTGGGACGAGGTCGCAATCGCGGGCGATGTCACCGCGGGCGATTGCACGGTCGCCTTCCGTTTGGCGGGAAAGACGCTCGCCGTCGCAACAGTTGGTCGCGACAGAGTTAGTCTCGAAGCCGAGTCCGCTATGGAGCAGCATAACTGGCCCGCGGTAGATGCCCTACTCGCCCGCATCCGCCTACAAGAAACGGATAAGAACTATGTCGAATACGAAGGGGAATAATGTGAAGGAGGACGCCACCGTGACTGCGCGGCGAAAGCGGGAAGTCGCACACCGAGCGAAGCCGGACGCAGGCAGCCTCTCGGCACGGCCACGGGTAAATGGGACCGCTGTCGATGAGCCGCGTGCCGATGAGGGACTCGATCTCGATCCCGCCCCAGCGCGCAATGCCGAGTTTGAGGATCTCGTCCGCCGCGAGCTGGAGCTGCTCGGGGAGGACCCGAATCGCGAGGGACTGCTCAAGACCCCTCAACGCGTGGCCAACTCGCTGACATGGCTCACGCGCGGCTACGGACTCAAGGTACGCGACGTGATCGGCGACGCGCTCTTCGAGGAAAAGCACGAGAGCATGGTGATGGTGCGCGATATAGAGCTCTACTCCATGTGTGAGCACCACCTGCTCCCGTTCTTCGGCAGGGCACACATCGCCTACATCCCAGACGGAAGAATCGTTGGTCTCTCCAAGCTGCCGCGCATCGTCGATATGTTCGCCCGGAGGCTGCAGGTACAGGAACGGCTTACCGAGGAGATCGCCGAGGCAATCTGCGAAACGCTGCACCCGAGGGGTGCGGGCGTTGTCATCGAGGCCGTCCACCTCTGCATGATGATGCGCGGAGTGGAGAAGCAGAACTCCAAGACGATCACGAGTGCGTTACGGGGCAGCTTTCGCACTGACGCCAAGACGCGTGACGAGTTTCTGAGGCTGGCGCACGGCCCTTCGTCACCATTTCAGTATTAGAAGCTCCGTACCAGACCATTCTTACCCGGCCGCAAAATCACGGTCAGGTGCTGTTCGGTCGGTCTCAAACGAGACGAGAACTTAACCGTGCCACAAAGGCGACCCATCATCAGGCGACTGAACAGGCCTGGTAAGGCATTTACGAAAAACTTCTGTCCCTTATCTCTCCTCTTACTCGCGGGATCGATTGGCGTACTCGCGGCTTGCAACGACAAGACGCGATCAACTCGCCCGCACCAATCGGAAGCTGCTCTTCCGGCCGCACAAGTCGCCAGCGGAAGGCAGATCTTCCGGTTCGAGACGTTCGGTGACGAGAATTTCTGGACCGACACGCTGCATATGGATCGTGTGATTCAGCATGCCGTTGACCCGACGACGGCCCTCTCCGTCGGGCTAAAGGTGGATATGGACGCCTTGCCGGCTCCGGTCGTACAGGCGATCCAGCAAGGGAAGGTGGATCTGAAGAGTCCGGCTACCACGGTTACACTGCTCAAGCTTGGCGCCGTGGTCGGTGTCAGTGGGACCGTGAGCACTGTCAACGGTAGGGATACGCTCACCCGTGTGGGCATTACCTGCGCGCTGTGTCACTCCACGGTGGACGACGCCTTTGCCAAGGGCATTGGTCACAGGAAGGACGGTTGGCCGAACCGCGATCTCAACCCCGGCGCGATCATCGCTCTTTCACCCGCGCTCACCGCGGCACAGAAAGAAGTCTACAGTTCGTGGGGCCCTGGCAAGTACGACGCGCGCTACAACTTCGACGGGAAAAATGGCCCCGCGGTGATTCCGCCCGCGTACGGGCTTGCCGGAGTGCACCGTATCATCTACACTGGCGACGGCACGGAGGTCGCATACTGGAACCGCTACGTCGCGGTAACCCAGATGCACGGCAGAGGCGACTTCGTCGAGCCACGGCTCGGTATTAACGTGCAGCAGCCAGCGCCCAACCTGGTCGAGTCCAAGCTCCCCGCGTTGCAGGCATACCAGCTGAGTCTTAGCGCGCCTGCGCCAACAGTCGGCTCGTTCGACGCGGCCGCCGCGGTACGCGGCAAGGTGGTCTTCGAGGGTCAGGGCAGGTGCTCATCGTGCCACCTCGGGGAGAAGTTCACTGATGCCAACGTGCGGCTTCATTCTCCGTCCGAAGCCGTAACAAATCCCGAGTACGCTCTCCGGTCTGCGACCAAGATGTGGCGTACCTCACCGTTACGCGGCGTGTGGCAGCACCCGCCGTACTTCCACGATGGCAGCGCGAAGACACTTGCCGATGTAGTCGAGCGGTACAACTCCAGGAAGGCACTCAACCTGACTGCCCAACAGAAGGCCGATCTCGTGGAATATCTGAAATCCTTATGAGCAGTGTCTGTGGGACTACGACTTGCATGGCAGATACTCGGTGCACCTACTGATCATGACAGCCTATCGTCTGCTTGCGGTCGCTCTGCTCGCTACGACGGCAACGTATTGCGGCGGCAGCGGGGGTGACAGTAGTACCGCGCCATCGTCCGGCAGTCCGTCTGGCGCTGCATGCACGCCCAGCATTGAAACGGTATGCATGGGGAGGGACAACACGTTCAACCCGGCCTCAATCACGATCTCCAAGGGTGCGACGGTGACGTGGAACAACCCCACCAGTGTGACACACAATGTCACTTTCAATGCTCAGTCAGGCGCACCGGCAAACATATCCAACTTCTCCTCCGGCAGTCGGAGCGATGTCTTCGCGGCAGCCGGCACGTACCCTTACCACTGCACCATACATGGCATGAGCATGAGCGGTACTGTCGTGGTGCAATAACAGACCGCGGACGAGTAACCGGTTCAGGTAATCGGGATCGGCTCACCCGTGCGTCAGGCGAACGGTTGGTGCACTCGCCATATCGTTCGGTGGCGACGCGATCGCCGGTCTCGCTGGATGGTTGGGAAGCGAGAAGGAATTAGCAAGAGAGCCGGCCACGACTACGTAGCCACGTCCATCCGTGTCCGCCAATCGGGGGCATGCTGACTACCGCAGGATGGAGCAGCCCAGGATCGCCCGGACAGTGGCTACATCGCCGAATGACGCGTAACCCTCGCTTGATCCTTCACACCTGGAGCCGAGCCGCACTGCCGCTCCCGCGAACCCGGTCACGCGAGCCAAGTTGACGAGAATACGCGTGTGATCCGTTCCTCCAGACAGGTCCGAAAAACTGACGCGAAATCGTGGATACAACGCGTTTATCCCGAGGCCGGCACTCAGGCGCAGCCGGCTGGCTGCCCTCATCGGCGTTAGAGTCCCAATGACCTCGGCTCCAGCCATGTCGGCCCGAAATTCGTCTTTGGACTGTCGCGTTCCGTAGCACGGTGCTTCCGAATTACCTTGCTGGAGGGCGTTCTTGGGACAGGTAATCGGTCCCTGTACAGTTCCGATCGTTCCGTGCGCACGAAGCGTGAGTGAGGTGTTGCTGCTCAGCTCTCGCGTCAACCAGATCGCCGCGCTGGCGAGATTGGGCGTAGCGTCCGCAACTGTCACCGGCGGAAGATAGCTCAGCTCGATACCGATGCCGCCTGGCACACCGACCGCCAGACGGGGCCGCGCCAGGAACGGTGTCAGTCCTGTGTGCTCAGCCTTTCCCGTATAGCACAGTTCCGTATGCTGGAGCGACGTACTTGGCGTCGGCACAAACACGCCCTCGGCGCTCACGCGGACTTCACCGGGCGTAAGCTGAAGGCTTCCGAGATCCGATGTGAAGACCACAGGAACAGAATAGAATGCGAGCAGCCGTGCCTCGTGACTGTCGCCTGGTGGTCTACACTGAGCGAGCACCAGGGACGGGCTGCACAACAACACGCACAAAGTCGCAACCAGAGCGTTTCGCATCCCGCAACATAGAGTTTGTGTAGGTGGACGGCGATGCCAGGGCGGTGGATAGCTCATCACGCCCGGCCAATTGCTTCCAAGCTTCGGTGAGCGTTTCAGCCCAACAGTGCGTCTAGCGCACATCCATGACCATCATATGTTTGAGACCATGAGCGCACCACGAATCGCGCCCGAGCACGATTTGCTCGCTATGGAGAAAGACCGCGCGGAGCGGCGTCTCAATGCCGTAAGGGCAATAGTCGTGCTCCTGCTCTCGCTCGCGGCTGCAGCATATGCCCCGGCGTTGTCGGTTCAGCTCAACGTTGTGAATGTGGTTGTCCTCGGTCCGATGCTGAGCTGGACGGTAGTCCAGTACGCGCTGTTCTACCGGCGCAAAGCGCTGCCCTCGTGGCTCGCGATCGTGAACCCTCTGGCCGACATCGCGGCTGTTACGGTGACAATGGGCGGTTACGGCCTCGAGGCTGTGCCTCCACTCGCGCTCAAATCACCGGTCGTGTTGGCTTACTGCGTTATCCTTGCTGCACGCCCAATTGCGTCATCTGTCCGCAAAACCGCGATCATCGCGGTTCTGGTGGTCCTGGCATACGCCGCACTCGATGCATTCTTCTTAACCTCTACTAACGTTGTGATTTCAGACCCGCTAGCAGCCAGCACGGGTGCCGCGATCTCGCTACTGGACGAGAGCGCAAAGGTCGTGCTACTCGCGATTGCCGGAGGGATCGCGACCTACGCAACCTGGTGGCACGAGCAGTTGGCGCGGAACTACTCAGCCGAAGCGCGCGAGCGAGAGTCGCTGCAGGCCCGGCTGGCCACCTCGCGCCTGGACAGCCTGAAGCAGCAACTACAGCCTCATTTTCTGTTCAACGCGCTGAATGCCATCACCGCGCTCGTGCACACGGATCCTCACGCGGCCGAGCGAATGATACTGGGGCTTGGACAGCTGATCCGCGTCTCGCTGGAGGGCGGCGGCGACCAGGAAGTGCCACTCGACCGTGAGCTGACGGTCCTGGGGCATTATATCGCGATTCAGCAGATCCGGTTCGAGGACCGGCTCACCATCAACATGGAAGTCGATGACGCTGCGCGCGACGCTCTGGTCCCGGCACTTATTCTGCAGCCACTGGTCGAGAACGCGATCAGGCACGGACTCGCACCGCGTGCCGCGCCTGGTTACATCAAGGTACGCGCCTTGCGCAGCGACGATCATCTCCTGCTCTCCGTGAGCGATAACGGGCGCGGCTTACAAGGTGAGCCGGTGGAAAGCATCGTCGAGCGCGTGGGGATAGGGAACGCTCGCGCTCGGCTGACGTACCTGTACGGTGATCAATCAACGTTTTTTGTAGATGCGCCAGCGGATGGCGGATTCGCTGTGCACATGACCATCCCTTGCAGGACGACCACCGCCATCCACCCGCTGGATCCGGTCACCACATGAGCGGCACGCAATTGCGCGTGCTTGTGGTGGACGACGAGCCCCTGGCGAGACGTCATGTGCTGGCGATTCTTGCCGCCGACCCGGACGTGGAGGTGGTGGGCGAGTGCGGCAACGGTCGTGATGCCGTGGGCGCGATTACCGCGAACGCGCCTGACCTGGTGCTGCTGGACATCCAGATACCGGAACTGGACGGCTTCGGTGTGATCGAAGCGGTAGGCATTGAGCAGATGCCGGCGGTGATCTTCGTTACGGCGTACGATGACTACGCGCTCAAGGCATTCGATGTGCGTGCACTGGATTATGTATTGAAACCGGTGGCGCGCGACCGCCTGCTGCTCGCCGTCGCGCGTGCAAAGAGGCGCGTGGGAGACGCGGCCGAACAGACCACAATGGTCGAGCAACTGCGCACGCTGTTACAACACGTACACCAGGAGCGCTCACATGAGGAGCACTCGCGCAAGACTCGCTCAAGGGCTGAGCGCGTTGCCGTGAAGGTCGATGGGAAGCACATCTTTCTCGCAACAGAGTCAATCGACTGGGTGCAGGCGGTTGACGATTACATCCGTATTCACGTTGGACGCACATCGTACCTGGTACGAGGACCTCTGAGCGCCTTCGAGAAGCAACTCCCCGCGCAGTTCCTCCGCGTTCATCGCTCCGCGATCATCAACACCGACCGTGTCCGTGAGGCGTCCGCGACACAGGACGGCGATTATCTCGTGTTGTTGCATGTTGGCGCACGCGTACGCTCTGGACGCAGCTATCGTGGCGCGGTCGCCGGTTTTCTCCGCTCATTCGTGGTGGACGGAACGTAGGGCTCGTGCAGCGTACGCCGGACGTGCGGGACGGCAGCTTGGCCGCGTCACTGGAACAGATCCCGCAGTAGGTTGCAGTTTACAGGCGACCGGGAGATGACCAGTGTCCGATCAGGAAACCGATCAGAACGAACAGGGACCCAGCGGCATGCGCGGCTTTCTCCGCCTGCTCTGGGTCACGATCAACAAGTTTTTTGGGGACAGTTGCGGCAGTCTCGCGGCAGCGCTGTCGTTCTACACGTTCTTCTCGCTCCCAGCTCTCCTCACGCTGCTACTTGC
>JBPCNJ010000175.1:0-9699 GCA_051001375.1 Gemmatimonadaceae bacterium | reverse complement strand
ATCTACCTCTGCGTGATGCTCATCCGTCTGGTGCGCAAGTTGGCGGCCAATGAGAATCCGCGTCGCTCTCAGATCGTGCCCCATGTCGATGAGCAGGATCGCGAGATCGCCGCTTCCCCACAACAGGCCGGCGAAGACTACCAGCCGACTCACTTCGCCCAGCAGGGTAACGAGCGAATCCAGGCCGCTAGTGACGAGCCCGGTCACGATCTCGGAGACAAGCAACAGGATCAGGATCACCGCCATCAATTTGAAAAGGCGGGACAGATACTTGAGTCCGATGTATGGCTCCAGGTCGGCGGCGCGGACCTGCATGCGCGCGTCCGGCACTGGACGACGCGCATGCTTTGCCTCCGCGCGCGCCTCGGCCGTCATAGCGGCCTCGCCAGTGGGCTCGTGCTTGGATCGGTCAATTACATCTGGCATCTGTCAGTTATCTCCGGTTCCAATCCACCGCGCGGGGTATCCGCGGGTGTCAATATGCACGAATGGGCCATGCGCGCCATTCCCCACGTACACTCCACACCCTCCAACCAGCGATGGATGTGCTCGCTCGACTCTGTCCACCGCGGCAAGAATAACGCGAGCGTCACCCAGGTCCACGCGCCCGTCGTGGTTCAGGTCGTCCATTGAGCCGTTGCCGCTGTCGTCGATGTAGATATCGGCTGCATCGCCGTACATGTGCCGGCTCAGGTTGGCGCGTCCGCGTGAATCGCCGCCGCCCCGATTGTATTGTGGGGTGCGGAATCCGCTCATGACGTGAACGCCGTCGGGCTTGATCCCGCGCGCGTTGAGATCATCCAGCACCAGCTCGAGCTTGTCCACCAATTTGAGGCTGACCCACACGTACTTGGGCCACACGTTCTGCTGATCGTGCGTTAGAAAGTCGCGTATGCGAAAGTGCTCCGATAGCCGCGTGTCCGCGTTGTCACGCGTGACCTCGATAAATCCATTCGGCGGATCGTACGCGACCTTCCCGCCCTTCCGGCCGCGCTTCCCGGGCCAGGAGCCGAGGTAATAGAGGCCGAGCCGGCCACGGTGTACATCGGAGGCAGGGCGTGGGGTGATAACGGCAAAGTCGGCGGCTTCGCGGATCGCGGCGCCCACGGCTAGCGCGGCCTTCACGATGCCGGGTCTGTCGCCCCCCTCATTGATAGAAGCGCGCAGCTTGCCGCTCTCGCCCGTCTCGTCTCCGCTACTGCGACGGGCGGCGGCGTTGCTCATGGCCGTACTCATCGCGTCGGTGACGTATGCCGCTGTAGGAGCGTCGGAATTGCCGAGGGCGCTGACCACGGCGGCAGTGGCCGGCGTAACGAGGTTAACTTTGTCGCCGGCCGCGCGCGAGTCGAAGATTGCGAATGCCCAGGCGCAGCCAAGAAGGACGAGGAAGCCCGTCGACGCCTTCTCGAACAACTGCTCGGCGCGTTCGGATAACCCGGCGCGGCGTTCCGGCATTGTGTTGACGCTCATTCCCACAGAATGCACACCTTATCAGATCTGTTCCACAAACTGCGCGATATACCAGCGTTGGTCCAGACCGCGGGATATTTCGGTTTGACGCTGATCATATTCGCGGAAACGGGACTTCTCATAGGCTTTTTCCTGCCCGGTGATTCGCTGCTCGTGACCGCGGGGCTGCTCGGGTCGCAAGGGTACATCAATGCCTTCCTGCTCGGCCTGCTACTGACCATCGCCGCAATTGTGGGTGACACGGTGGGCTATTCCATAGGCAAGGCGAGCGGCCCGAGACTGTTTACCCGCGAAGATTCGCTCCTGTTCAACAAGAAACATCTGCTTAGAGCGCACCAGTTTTACGAGCGGCACGGTGGCAAGACAATCATCATTGCGCGTTTCATGCCGATCATACGAACGTTTGCGCCGGTGGTAGCGGGGATGGGGGGGATGCAGTATACGCGGTTTCTGGCATACAATGCGATTGGCGGCGTGCTGTGGGTATGGTCTATGCTCCTCATGGGATACTTTCTGGGCCGCTACGTGCCGGGAATCGCCAAGCACATTGAGCTTGTGATTCTGGTAGTAGTTGCGCTGTCCATTCTGCCGGCAATTATCGCCCGCTTCAAATCGGAGAAGTAAGACCAATGACGTTCACGCTCCCCCCACTCCCGTACGCATTCGACGCGCTGGATCGGTCAATCGACGCAGAGACGATGCAGATCCACCACGACAAGCATCACGCCGCATACGTCAATAATCTGAACGCGGCGCTGGAAAAGGCGCCGGAGCTTCAGTCCAAATCGCTCGACGATCTGCTCCAGAATCTTGATGCTGTCCCGGAATCAGTGCGCGCGGCTGTGCGCAACAACGGCGGCGGCAACTGGAACCATACGATGTTTTGGGAGATCATGTCGCCCAACGGCGGCGGCGAGCCCAAGGGCAAACTGGCCGACGCGATCAACAAGGCGTTCGGCAGCTTCGATGAGTTCAAGAAGCAGTTCACCGCGGCTGCGACCACGCGTTTCGGCTCCGGCTGGGCGTGGCTGGTAAACGACGGCGGAAAGCTCAGCATCGCCAGCACCCCGAATCAGGACACGCCCGTAATGGAGGGGAAGCACCCGATCCTCGGTCTGGATGTGTGGGAGCACGCGTACTATCTCAAGTACCAGAACAAGCGCCCGGACTACGTCGCGGCGTGGTGGAACGTGGTGAATTGGGACGAGGTCTCAAGGCGCTTCGACGCTTCGGCTTTCGGCGCCAAGACCGGCGTTCAATCGTAGGGCCGGGCCCCTGCCCGGCCCTCCTCGCGGTACCGAGACCCCGGTGCGTTTCCGAACTGCACGGGGTTCCGGTCTCGCCATTAGGGCGCGGCAGGGGCCGCGCCGCCCATCACCGTGCCGCGTCGCCTTCCAGGTACGTGTAACCCTCCAATCCGGCCAGGTATTCGGCGATGAATGCGTTGGCCTCGTCGCGGGTGATGTTTTTGGCGCTGCTCACCTTACGGCGGAATTTGGTCAGCAGATCGGACGCTCGAAACTGGACGTAGGCCAGCATTTCCGTGACGGTGTCGCCGTGTACCAGGTCAGTGACCTCGTATCCGCGCTCCTTGAGCCGGATGTGCACGGCGTTGGTGTCGCCGAACAGATTGTGCAGATCGCCCAGTATCTCCTGATACGCGCCGGTCAGAAAGATGCCGATGATGTAAGGCGCGCCATCGTGGAACGGGTGCAGTTCCAAGCTTGGGCGAGGCGTGCCGCGATCGCCACCGACGAAGTGCTCGATCTTGCCGTCGCTGTCGCAGGTCACATCCTGCATCGTTCCGCGCCGGACGGGCTCCTCGTCCAGACGGTGCACCGGCATTATCGGGAATAGCTGATCGATGGCCCAGCTATCAGGCAGCGACTGGAAGAGCGAGAAGTTGCAGAAGTAGCGATCCACCAGCGTCGCTTCGAGATCCTCGATTATGTCCTCGTACTCCTCGCGATCCTTGCGTGCTTCACGGGCGACAGCGTTGATGATCGCAAGATGGATCTGTTCGGCGTGCGCACGATCGCGCAACGACAGCACGCCGCTGTTGAACAGCTGTTGCGCGCGCTCCTTGTCGAACGTGGCGTCGTGGAAGACCTCGCGCAACCGCCGCGTGTTCACCGAGTCGCCGACAGCTTCAAGGTCGCTCGCCATCTCGTGCAGAAACTGGTTGTCGTCGTCCGCCAACACGGGCGATACCACTGTCGTCTGCGACTCGACGTCGATGACGCTCACGAGCAGCAGTGCGTGATGGGCGGTGAGCGCGCGTCCCGATTCGCTGATAATGTGCGGCATCGGAAGATCCTCGCTGCGGCACACCTCTGCTAACGTGTACACAACATCGTTGGCGTACTCCTGCAGCGAGTAGTTGACGCTTGCCTGCGCGGTGGAGCACGTTCCGTCGTAATCCACACCGAGTCCGCCGCCCACATCCACATGCGTGATGTTGACGCCCAGCTTTCGCATCTCGGAGAAGTAGCGCGCCACCTCCTGAAGCCCCGCCTTGATGTAGCGGATATCTGTGATCTGGGAGCCGAGGTGGAAGTGAAGCAAGCGGAGGATATCGAGCTGGCCCGCGGCGGTCAGCTTGTCGACCACGCGCACGAGCTGCGCCGTGCTGAGGCCGAACTTGGACTTCTCGCCGCCGCTCTTGGCCCAGCGCCCCGACCCTTCGGCGAACAACTTGATGCGCACGCCGACATTCGGTTTGACGTCCAGCTCCGCTGCCGCCTTGAGCAGCACGTCTACTTCGCTCACCTGCTCGATGACGATGAAGACCT
Source organism: Gemmatimonadaceae bacterium (assembly GCA_051001375.1). Taxonomy (GTDB): domain Bacteria; phylum Gemmatimonadota; class Gemmatimonadetes; order Gemmatimonadales; family Gemmatimonadaceae; genus Fen-1247. The sequence goes on along the minus strand of JBPCNJ010000175.1, from coordinate 5,437 downwards.
GGTGACCCAGCTTCTGACCCATCAACGCCAGCCGCATGAACTCTTCGTCCTTGTAGCCGTTGCAGACAATGACATGCCCGGTGGTCTCCGCCAGACCAAGTACAGCCTGCAGCTCAGGCTTGCTGCCGCACTCGAGACCAACGCCGAAGGGCTGCCCGAATTCGACTATCTCTTCAACAACGTGGCGCTGCTGATTCACCTTGATCGGATAAATCGTGGTGTAGCCACCCGTGTAATTGAACTCTTCCATGGCCGCAACAAAGCGCTGGTGCAGCGCCTCAATGCGCGAGCGCAGGATGTCCGAGAAGCGGACCAACAGCGGAAGACCGACGCCCTGCGCTTCCAGATCCATGGCCAGCTCGAACAGATCGAGCTCGCGACCGCGCTCGTCCTGGTCCGGACGCACGACCACATGACCCTTGGCGTTGATGTCGAAATAGCCGTTACCCCACCCTTCGATGTTGTACAGGCTGCGCGAACGCTCGATCGTCCACGGCTCGGCAGTGATGTCCGCGAACGGCTCGGTTGCAGCAGGTGTGCTCATACTCTGATTCTAATCATGGGTAGAGTGTCTCGACACGCCAGCCGTTACCTTCGCGAGTGTACACGGCGCGCTCGTGTAGCCGGCTCGGTCGGTTGTGCCAGAACTCGACGCGCGACGGAACGACACGAAAGCCGGACCAGTGCGGCGGGCGCGGAACCAGTTGGCCCTCGAACCGCTCCGCGAACTCGCGTAGACGGCGATCGAGTGCATCCGGATCTCCCATCGGCTCACTCTGGCGCGAAGCCCACGAACCGAGCTGGCTGTCGCGCTTCCGAGTCGCGAAGTACGCGTCGGCCTCGATCGCCGACACCGGCTCAGCTCGCCCTTCGATACGAACCTGGATTTCCAGCGGCGGCCAGTGGAAGCAGAGCGCGCAATACGGATTGGCGTGCAACTCGCGCCCCTTGCGACCTTCATAGTTGGTGTAGAACACAAAGCCGCGCTCGTCGTGCGCCTTGAGTAGCACGATGCGATTGGACGGACGCCCAACCGCATCCACCGTCGCAACCGCCATCGCGTTCGGGTCCGGAAAGCAATCGACCGGTAGCTCCGCCCTTGCGCGCGCCAGGACCTGTGCGAATCGGGAGAACGGCTCGCCGAAAGGTGCAGTAACAGCTTCGTTCGTCACTGCATCGGTGGGTTCGCGCCCGAGCTGGCACCCGAGCTGGCACCCGGCTCACCAGCGGTCCCAGTGCCGGTGTTACCGGAAGCCGCCGCCGGCGCAAGTTGATCGCGGCCCTTGTTGAGGAACGGAATTCCCTTGGTCATCCACTCCGGCGCTGGCTCACCCTGCAGGTGGTGCGCGAAGAATTGGAGCATCTTGCGATCGATGTCTTTCTTGTTCGCGTCCTTTACCGGGTTGTGCGCGTCGCCGTTGTAATCAACCAGGTATGCTTCCTTTCGGAGGCGTTTGAGCGCGTTGAAGAACTCGATGCCCTGATACCACGGCACCGCCCCGTCGGCGTCATTCGACATGATGAGTAGCGGCGTCTGAATCCTGTCGGCGTAGAACAGCGGCGAGTTTTCGATGTACCGATCGCGGTAGGCCCAGAGCGAGCCACCAATCCTGCTCTGCGTGTGTTCGTACTGCGACTGACGCGAGCGACCTGATTCCCATCGCACGCCGCCGTACGCCGACGTCATGTTTGCAACTGGAGCGCCCACAAAACAGGCGCGGAACAGTGTCGTCTGAGTCACCATGAAAGCGCCCTGATACCCGCCCCACTACTGTCCTGCGCATCCGATTGCATCTTTCTTGACGAAGCCTCGGGCCACGAGCGCCTTCACGCCCGGCACTATGCTCTTCACCGCGCTCATCCCTGGATATCCCGTGGTGTACGCGATGTCCGGAAAGAATACGAGATAGCCGTGCGACGTGTACACTGACGGGTTCACCACATTGCGGCCGGCCGGGACCGGATACCTGTTCAACTGATCTGAGAGCTGCTCGTAGTAGTACACGATCATTGGATACTTCTTGGATTGATCAAAGCCGTCGGGCTTGTACAGCAAGCCGGTAAGCGGAACGCGGTCGTCGTTGGTCCAGTGTACCAGCTCAACGGTGGGCCAACGGTACTGGCTCTGCTGTGGATTCGCGTCTGAGATACGCTGCAGCGTGCCGAGCGAGGGGCCAACGTACAGGTTTGGAAACTCGGACACCGTTTCCCTGGTCACGAGGTACTCGCTTCCGTCCTGCGATAGCTGCGGAGCGCCATAGTGTGCTTCGGCCATCACGATCCGATCGGGCACTCGCCGAGCTCCGATCCGAGTGCGAAAGAAGCCACTCGCCTTGGTGTCGTCGTTGATCCCGGACAGGACAACCTGCGCATCAGGGTCGAGCGGCACGTCGTCGTCGTTGACACGGGGCCGCTCGAGGCGCAGTACAACGTGGCTGCGTGCGCCGAGTGAGTCGGTGAGGAGCACTGGGGCCATCGCGCCGGTCGGGTCCAGGGACCAGATGTCGTACCGATCGTACACCAGCATCCGGGCGTCCCCGCGCGTCCAGCCGGCCAGTCCCCACGGGGCCGACGGACTCGGCGTGTCCCACGTTTCTTGGTCGAAGCGGACACCCTTGAGGCGGTCGTTCACTCTGATTGTTTTGCCGCTAGCGATGGAGTGCGCGAACCAGCCGGCGCTGTCGAACCAGACTACATACCGACCACCGTTGGACAGGCGCGGCGGGAACTGTAGCTTGCGCGCGACGATCTGCTTTTTGCCGTTGGCAAGATTCACCAGCACGGCGTCCACTGCTCCCTCGCCCCACATATCAGCAACCGCGTACGCGCTCTCGTCCTGCACCAGCGCGTAGCGTCCGTCCCGTCCGATGGTTCCGGTGGGCGTGCTGTCGTTGCCGACTCGTACCACGTGGCCGTTATCCAGACGGTACACGGTGAGGAACGCACGCTTGCGATCGGCGCCGGCCTTGAGCTTCTGCTCCGGCTGTAACCGAGATTCGTGATAATTCCAAAGGTCGTACACAGCCTTGTCGGCCAGCGAATCCGCGGGGATGGAGTCGGGCACCTGTGGTGCGACGCCAAACGACAGCAGCGCGCCGTCTCGCGAGAAGTTGATCGAGTCCGGCGAAATCAGTGTATCTCGCCCAAATGCGCCCGCCGCGACGATGCGCCGCGCGACCGGATTCGCGATTGTAACCTGATACAGCGAGAAGGCGGGATGTTTCGCGGCGTTATCATCGTGGTCACTGACAAATGCGATGTGCCGCCCGGTGCTATCGGCGGTGAGCCCCTTGTATCGGCCTGGACCCTGGAGCAGGGTCACCGTTTTCCCGGTGGCGAGCGTGCGCAAAAATACGCCGTTAGACGAGTCCGGACGCGCGGCGATGGCGTAGGCAATCCATGCGCCACGGGGGTCGATCACGTACTCCCCGACAGTCTCGATCGCTGTCTCGGCACCGCCGCTAGCCAGATCACGGACAACCAACCGCGTGCCCAGCTCCGGCTTGCGTTTGCCCGCAGCCGTCGTCGGAGCCGCGACGGGACGCGGCAGGCCGCCCGGAACCGCGGCGACGCGAGCCGTCGTACTGTCGTGAGCTGTACTGTCGGCGCTGCTATCCCTGGCGATCGAGTACGCGATCCAACGCCCGTTGTCCCGCGGGAGCGTAAACGCGGAGACGCGCTCGGCCGCAACGTTGCTACCGTTAGCCAGATCGACGATTACGAGGCGCGGCGGTGGCGGTGTTTTCTTCTTGGCTCTCCGTGCGGAGTCGAACGCCGCCCGCGGCGCATAGCTCAGGAAAGCGGCGAAGCGCCCGTCCGAGCTGAACCGTATGGCCGGTGCGCGAAACGGTGTTCCCGTAGTCGTCAGCATTGGTCTGCCGGTGAAGCCGCGCGGAATACGGTACTCAGTCGCACCGCTCGTCGCGCGTAACACCGCCTCCCCATCGCCGGCGGCCGGTGTAACCGTGAAACCGGCCCAGCGACCGTCCCGGGACAGCGCCGGCGCGACGATGGATCGCCAGCTGTCGTACGTGTCGGGCGTGAGCACCTTTCGGCCGGCCGACGACACGTCCGGTCCGCCCTGCGCCACGAGCGCGGAGACGGACAGCACGGTAGCGGCTACAAAGCCGAATGCGGAACGGACGACAGTGGACGAGTGCAGCAGCATGTTGGTGGGGGCGTGGCGTAAACCGGCTGGTTAAGATACGGGAACACGCTCTGCAACGCTGGCCGACCACCCCGGACTTCCCCGCTCATGATCTTTCGACGCTTCTACGACGACGCGCTGGCCCAGGCCAGTTATCTCATCGGGTGTGAGCGGACACGTCAGGCAGTCGTTATCGACCCGAATCTCGCCATCGATACGTACCGCGAGGCTGCCGCGCAGGAGGGCGTTCGAATTACACACGTCACCGAAACGCACATTCACGCGGACTTTGCCTCAGGCGCACGAGCACTGGCCGCGAATACGGGAGCCGAGCTGCACGTGTCCGACGAGGGCGGCGACGCGTGGAGATATAGTTTCCTGACGGAGCCCGGTGTGCATGCCGTGCACGACGGCGATCGCTTGAGCGTCGGCAGCGTTCATCTGGACGCGCTGCACACCCCTGGACATACCCCGGAGCATCTCGCCTTTCTCGTCATCGACGAGACTCGCAGCCCTCTGCCCTTGGGCGCGGTGACCGGGGATTTCCTCTTTGTGGGCGACGTCGGCCGGCCCGAGCTGCTGGAGCGCGCAGCCGGAGAAGCCGGCACCATGCACGCGGCGGCCGCCGACCTGTACCGATCGGTACAGCGATTCAAGATGCTGCCCGACTATCTACAGATCTGGCCGGGCCACGGTGCCGGATCCGCCTGCGGCAGGGCAATGAGTTCGGCCGCGCGATCGACGCTCGGCTACGAGCGGATCGCGAACTGGGCGCTGCAGCCGGTGAGCGAGAGCGACCTTGTGGAGTACGTCCTCAAGGACCAGCCAGCTGCGCCACCCTACTTTGGAGCAATGAAGCTACGTAACCGCGGCGGCCGAATTGGCAATGCAGGCTCGCTCCCGCGCAACGTGAGCTGTGCGGAATTTGCATCGGCGCCGGACGACAACGTTGTTCTGATCGACGTACGAAATCCGGACGAGTGGGCACGCGGCCACATAGGCGGCGCGATCCTGATTCCGCTGCCGGAGCTGCGCAACCGTCTGAATGAGATCCCGCGCGAGCACACCATAATCGTCCAGTGTCATCTGGGTGCGCGCTCCACGGTGGCTGCCGCGACGCTGGATGCTTTCGGGTTTGACGATGTACATAATCTGATCGGCGGTATCGCCGCGTGGGAGGCGGAAGGCCATCCGGTGGTTTGTTAGATGACATGGCCTGGCGGGGGTGGGATGGGCGGGGGCGGAATGAGTGGCGGGCATCGCGCCGCTACGGTCGAGGATCCGAGCTAG
>JBPCNJ010000174.1:0-6640 GCA_051001375.1 Gemmatimonadaceae bacterium | reverse complement strand
GCGGTGCCGCGCTCGCTCCGCGGCTCGGCATTCAAGCAGCGGCGCGATGAATGTGAGGAAGCGCTGGCGCTGCTGCGCGTCCGGTATCCGTCCCTACCGAACCTAGCCGCGGCCACGCCGGAGCAGGTCGTCGCCGCGCGTCTTCCAGAACCATTGGATCGCCGCGCGCTGCACGTCTCGGAGGAGAATCAACGCGTCGAGCGCGCCGTCGACGCGTTGCGAGCGACCGGCGTGATTCCGGGTGATATCCTGTACCAATCGCACGAGTCGCTGCGGCTGTTGTACGACGCATCGACGCCTGAGCTGGACTGGTTTGTACAGCACGCAGCGATGATCGATGGCGTGCGCGGGGCGCGGCTTACCGGAGCGGGATGGGGCGGGTGCGCCATCGCAATCGGAGATCCGGAAGGGCTGCAGCGCGCAGCCGAGCAGCTCCCGCCCGCTTACCACGCCACGTTTGGTTTGGTACCTCGAACGTGGCTTACTCGTGCGGCTGCGGGAACCCGTGTCGATATTGAGGACCGGCGCAAGAAAACTTTAACGATCTGACAATAAAAAACGCGGGCTGTCGATTCTGGCAACCGATGGCTGCGCGTTCGTAGCGGGTGTGTAACCCTGGACAGTTACCTTCGTCCTTGTGCCGTCACTACCCAATACACTTGATGCACGCTGCCTTCATGTTCGCAACCGGGATAGAGAATAGCTATCCCACTCTCCGTTCCGGACGTCGCATTGACCAGATGGATAAGTGCGGTCACTACGCGCGCTGGGAGGAGGACTTCGCCCTCGTTCGCGAGATGGGGATAGGTGCACTCCGGTACGGCCCCGCTTATTACCGCACGCATCCATCGCCGGACCGGTTCGACTGGTCGGTTTGTGATGACCAGATGCACCGTCTCAGGACCCTTGGCATCGAGGTGATCGCGGATCTCTGCCACTTCGGTGTGCCGTCGTGGTTGAACGGCTTTCAGGACCCCGCGTTTCCGGTCCTGTTCGCTCAGTACGCTGGCGCATTCGCGCGCAGGTACCCGTGGGTGCGTTACTTCACACCGGTCAATGAGATCTTCGTCTGCGCCAGCTTCTCCGCGTTGCGCGGCTGGTGGAACGAATGCCTTGAGAGCGAGGCTGCGTTCGTTCGCGCGACGCGCAATCTGTGCATGGCCAACGAGTTAGCGGTGGAAGCGATCCTGTTGGAGCGTCCGGACGCGATCATCGTCCAGGGCGAGTCTATGGAGCACTTCCTTCCACAAGGCCGCGCAGCGCAGCGCGGCGCGGATCATCTCAACGCGCTCAAGCACCTGTCGCTAGATCTCACGATGGGGCACGAGCTCGAGCCGGGCATGGCTGCGTTCCTCAACAAGCACGGCGTCAGGTCAAACGACCTCAGCTTCTTCCGGGAGCGACGCGCCGTTGGGCAGCGCTGGCTCGGTGTCGACTATTATCCCACATGCGAGCATCTCGTGGCGGCGTCGGGACGCCAGACGATGAATCGGCGGAACGGCCTGGGTTTCCGTCAGCTCGCGACCGAGTACTACAACAGATACCGCGTCCCGCTCTTTCATTGCGAGACCAACCGCGTGAGCAAGCACGCGGTGGGTTGGCTGCGCGAGCAGTGGGATGACGTCTCGGCTATCCGTCGCGCGGGTATTCCGATGATGGGCTTCACCTGGTATTCGCTCACCGATCAGATCGACTGGCAGCACGCACTGCGAGTGGAGCGGAACGACGTCTATCCGGTTGGTCTCTTTGATCTCAAGCGGCGCATGCGTCCCGTGGGCGCCGCATACAAGGCCCTTATCCAGGCGAACCAGAGCCGCACGATTCGGGCGGGCAAAGTTGGTGAGGACGACGAGCAGTTCGCCAGCGTCGCGTGACTTAGCCGCTGGTGCTGATGCGACCGCGGCGATAGCGGGCCACGTCCGCCGCGCGATCATTCCATGCGGCGGGCGCGGCACCAGGATGCTGCCGTTGACGCATGGTGCTCCGAAGGAGCTCCTCCCACTCGGCGGCGTTCCCGTTCTGCAACACGTGTTTGCCGAGTGCGCGGCCGGTGGTATCGCCTCGGTCCTGATAGTTGTGTCGCCAGAAAAGCGCGCCATCGTCGACTTCGCCGCTTCGCTGGCCGGCAAGGCCGGCATGCCGCAGACAATCGAATTCGCCGAGCAACCGGAGCCACGCGGATTGGCGGACGCGATTCAGTATGGCCGCAACTTCGCGCATGATGAGTCATTCGTCGTCGCACTGCCTGACAACCTGTTCACGGGCACGGGATATACCGGTGGCGCGGTGGCGCAGGTGCTCGCCGCGTTCGAAGGAACGGGCACTAACGTCGTCGGTGTTACGAAAGTTTCCGAGGCGGATGCGTCGCGGCGCGGACCGACGCCCGTCTACCCCGGTGCTCGCGACGGGGATCTATTCCGCATCGAGCGCATTCCGGATAAGGGCGCACATACCGCGACGTTCGATACCCGCGGCGCCGCGTCCGCACATACCGGCGTCGGGAGGTATGTCTTTACGGATGAGGTATTCCCGGTCATCGACGACGTCGCAAAAACGCTAACCGCGGGCGCCGAGCTGGACGACATCCCAGTAATGCAGGCGCTGTTGGCCCGGGGTCGGCTGGTGGGACGAGTGCTCCACGGACGCTTTCTCGACGTGGGTCTGCCGCAAGGGTATCGCGAGGCCGCCACCCTGGTCTTGTAACACCGGCTCTCCGCGCCGGCGGTGCGGAGCAGAGTAACTTTGGCGATGCACTCTTATCGCGTCGTGAGCTGTTCGCTCACATGAATGTTTCCTTCCTCGGGCTCGGCGCGATTGGCGTACCGATGGCGACGCATCTGTCCAGAGCGTGTGCTCTCACGGTATGGAACAGGACAGCATCCAAGGCGGATGCGTTCGCCTCGGGCAATCGAGCGCGAGTTGCCGCGACAGCGCGCGACGCGGCCCGCGGTGCGGACGTCTTCGTTACGTGCTTTCCCACTTCCGTGGAGGTGGAAGCGGTGCTGTTCGGCGCGGAGGGCGCGGCCGAAGCGCTCGCCCCGGAAAGCATTGTCCTTGACTGCACCTCGGGTGATCCGGCAACGTCGCGGAGCATCGCCCATCGCCTCGCCGCCCGCAACATTGGCTTCATCGATGCGCCTGTCAGCGGCGGCGTGGTGGGGGCCCAGAAAGGGGCGCTCACTGTTATGTGCGGCGGTGACCGCGCGACGCTCGAACGAGTGCGCGGAGTGATGGAAACGTTCGCAGCCAAGATCGTTCTGTGCGGTCCGGTCGGAGCCGGTGACGCGGTGAAGGCGGTGAACAACGCGCTGCTCGCGGTGCACATCTGGTCCACGGCCGAAGGTCTGGCGATGCTGTCCAAACTTGGTGTGGACGCTGCCGTCGCGCTCGACGTCATCAATGCATCGAGTGGCCGGTCGAATACGTCAATGAATCTGTTTCCGGAGCGGGTGGTTACCAGAGCGTTCCCGCGGACGTTTCGACTCGCGCTGCTGGAGAAGGACGCTGGTATTGCCGCTGCGATCGCGCGCGAGACCCGAACGCCCGCCGAAATCCTGGAGCTAACCGCGCGCCTTTTCGCAGAGGCGCGGCGCGAGCTAGGAGAGGAGGCAGACCACGTCGAGGCGGTGAAGGTCGTGGAGCAACGCGCAGGCACAGAGATCAGGTGAAGGGGATAAGGCAGCGCCGCGCCCAACGTTATATTGAATCCGAAATGACCGACCAAAGTGAGACCATCCTCGACGCACAGGCTGTCGAGCGTACCCTGCGGCGTATGGCCGACGAGATCGTTGAAGCCAACGGTGGTACGGAAAACCTGATCATTGTTGGCATCCACCGACGCGGAGTGCAGTTAGCCGAGCGAATCGCCAAGCTAATCGAGACGAGCGACTCAGCGACGGTTCCACTTGGCGCCCTCGACATCACGCTGTATCGCGATGACCTCCAGACTGTAGGCCCGCGACCTGTGGTGGGAGTGACGACGCTGCCTCGCACTATTGAGCGCGCAAACGTCGTGATTGTGGACGATGTGTTATACACCGGTCGGACGATTCGCGCGGCGCTCGACGAGCTGGCGGACTTTGGCCGACCCGCGCGGATCCGCCTGGCCGCGCTAATCGACCGCGGCGGACGAGAGCTTCCAATCCAACCGGATGTGGTCGGTAGAGTTGTCGAGGTGCGGAGTGGGGACCGAGTGGATGTGCTGATCGAGGAAGTTGACGGTCGCACGGCCGTCGTGCTCGTTTCGAACAGGGCCGAATGACCGTGGCGGCATCGATCGGGAAGGATCTTCTCGGACTCGAGCCGCTCAGCGGAGACCAGATCCGATTGATTCTGGACACGGCCGAGCCGTTCAAGGAGATCAGCGAGCGTGCCATAAAAAAAGTGCCGACGCTGCGCGGATCGACTGTCGTGAATCTGTTTTTCGAAAACTCCACGCGCACGCGCATCTCGTTCGAGTTTGCTGAGAAGCGCCTCTCGGCCGACACCGTGAATGTCGCGGCTGGAGGCTCGAGTGTGGCGAAGGGAGAGACGCTCGTCGATACCGCGCGCAATCTCGAAGCGATGCGAATAGATATGGTTGTCATTCGCCATCCAGCTTCGGGCGCCGCGGCGTTTCTGGCCGAACGCATCGAGTCGAATGTGATCAACGCTGGTGATGGTACCCACGAGCATCCGACTCAGGGATTGCTCGACCTGCTGACACTGCGCGACAGGTTTGGCAGCCTCGAAGGCCTGAAGGTATGCATCTGCGGTGACGTGCTGCACTCGCGCGTCGCGCGCTCGGCCATCTGGGGGCTGCAGAAGTTGGGTGCGCAGGTCGGGGTATGCGGTCCGCGCTCGCTGCTTCCGCACGCAATCGACGAGATGGGTGTGACCGTCTTTGCGCGCATCGAGGCCGCGCTCGAATGGGCGGATGCACTCAATGTGCTCAGGCTTCAACTGGAGCGCATGTCGGCGGGATACATACCTTCATTGCGCGAGTACAACCGAGTTTTCGGCATCACGCGGGAACGGCTCGATTGGGCAAAGCGTGACATCGTCATACTGCACCCAGGTCCGATGAATCGCGGTGTCGAGATCGATTCGGACGTAGCGGATGGGCCTGGCAGCGTCATCCTGAACCAAGTCACCAACGGCGTCGCGGTACGCATGGCCGTTCTGTATCTTCTTGCCGGCGGTAAACCAGAGTTGGCCGAAGCGGCCAAGACCGGAGCTGCGTGACGCGCGCTATTCTCTTGCTGGGCGGGCGCGTCGTCGATCCCTCGCAGGGGCTCGACGAGACTGCCGACGTTCTGCTCACTGGGGGGCTCGTCGCGGCGATCGGTCACGACCTCGGCCGTCCTGACGACGCCACGGTGATCGACTGCGCCGGGCTGATCGTGTCGCCGGGATTCATCGACGTGCACTGCCATCTGCGCGAGCCCGGCCGCTCAGACGTGGAAACGATAGCGAGCGGCGCCAGAGCGGCTGCAGCCGGCGGCTTTACCGCGGTATGCGCGATGCCGAATACAGATCCAGTGACGGACAACCCAGCGGCGGTCGGATACGTCGTGCGGCAGGGACTACGCGCGGGCGCTGCACGGGTGTACCCGATCGGCGCGATTTCCGTGGGGCAGAACGGTGCGGCTCTGGCGGAGTTCGGCGAAATGGTCGATGCCGGCGCGGTAGCGGTGAGTGACGACGGCAAGCCGGTAGTGTCCGCGCAACTGATGCGCTCAGCGCTGGAGTATGCGCAGACTTTCGACATACCGGTCGTGGATCACTGCGAGGAACCGACGCTCGCCGCCGGTGGCGCGATGAACGAAGGAATTGTTTCGGCGCGGCTCGGACTTAAAGGGATTCCGAGCGAGGCGGAGGAAATCATGGTCATTCGTGATATCCTGCTGGCTCGCCGCACGCGTGGCCATGTGCACCTGGCGCACATGAGCACCAAAGGCTCCGTGGAGCTCATCCGCTGGGGCAAGGAGCGCGGCGTGACAGTTTCGGCGGAGGTGTGTCCGCACCATCTCTCGCTCACCGAGGCAGCGGTGGAAGGCTACAATACAAACGCGAAGATGAATCCGCCGCTCCGCACCGCGGAGGACGTGGAAGCGCTTCGGGAGGCGGTGCGCGACGGAACGATTGACGTCATCGCCACGGATCACGCGCCACATCACTATGACGAGAAAGAGCGCGAGTTCGCCAACGCGCCAAACGGAATCGTTGGGCTTGAAACGGCTCTGGCCGTGGTCGTGACCAGTCTGGTGGCGACCGACATTATCGACTTCCCAACTCTGGTTGATCGCATGTCATGCGCGCCGGCTCGGCTATTTCGTCTTCCCGGCGGTACGTTGAAGACCGGGTCGGCGGCTGACGTGACTGTCTTCGATCCAGCGCGAACGTGGATAGTCGACCCGTCGGATTTTCTGTTCAAGGGAAGAAACACTCCGTACCGCGGGGCAGCGTTCACCGGTCGCGCGGTACACACGGTGGTGGGCGGCGAGTTGGTGTACACCCTCACGCAGTAGCAGAGGTCGAACGAGATGACGTCGGCGGATACGGATACGGATGCGATGACGGCGCTGCAGGATCTCCTGGACGAGAGGCAGCGATACGAAGGATGGCTGGCGGTTCTCGACGAGCGTCGCAACTCCACGCC
>JBPCNJ010000173.1:0-3317 GCA_051001375.1 Gemmatimonadaceae bacterium | reverse complement strand
CATTGTCAGCCCACGGAATGGCCAAAGTCGAGCTTACACAGCCTTCACCAAGATCCGATCAGAACCCGCTTCGAATGGCCGTTGGCATACGCGCGCGTGGATGCAGGCGCGACTGTAGCTTATGCTGGAATGATAATGTCGGAACTCCACACTAGAGCCAAATGTGCGTATCCCGCGCTGACCCTCAGCACCATGCACCAGTTGGTTCGCGATGCTGCAGCAATGAGGCGTCTGTCTCACTCGCTGTCATCACACCCGCGCATGGAGGGAGGATCCGCAACTTCTGCTGGAGGCACATATAAGATGAGTTACAATATCCGCGCTCGCGCGCTACTCGGGCTTGTCACACTTTGCGCTGCCACAGCCAGCGCGCAGAATATCGCCATCCCATCGACGCAACCGGCCGTGCGCGCGGCGCTGGAGTGGATCCACAGTGACAATGCATGGACGCTCGACCAGCAGGCGTCCATCTGCGAGATCCCCGCACCTCCGTTCAAGGAGAAGGTGCGCGCCGCCGAATACAAGCGGAGACTGGAGTCGCTCGGACTGAAGAATGTCCGCATCGATAGCGTAGGAAACGTGATTGGCGAGCGCCCAGGTTCTGGCGACGATACAACCATCGTCCTGGCGGCGCACCTCGATACCGTTTTCCCTCAGGGGACCGACGTGACGATGAAGCGCGAAGGAACGACCATACATGGCCCGGGGAGCTCGGACGACTGCAGAGGGCTCGCCGTGGTGGAGGCGGTTGTGAACGCGCTCAGCAACGCGCACATATCGACGCGCCACAACATTCTCTTCGTCGGAACGGTGGGCGAGGAGGGTCCTGGCGACCTGCGCGGCGTGCGGCACCTCTTCCAGAAAGAACTAGCCGGAAAGATCAACTACTTCATCTCGGTCGATGGCGCAGGACTCGATATCACCAGCCGTGCGGTCGGCAGCCACCGCTACCGGGTGACCTTCAAGGGGCCCGGCGGGCACAGCTACGGCGCGTTCGGGATGCCGAACCCGATCCACGCGCTCGGCCGCGCGATAGCGAAAATCGCCGATCTGCAGGTCCCCTCCACGCCGAAAACAACCTTCAACGTCGGCGTGATCCACGGTGGGACGTCGGTGAATTCAATCTCCGCCGAAGGCGTGATGGACGTTGATCTGCGCTCCGAGTCGCCTGACGCGCTCAACGCTGTCGACGCGAAGCTACAGGCGGCGGTACGCGACGCTCTCACTGAGGAGAACGCGCGCTGGCCAAAGTCCAAAGCGCGGCTCACCGTGAGCATCGATACCACTGGGATCCGCCCCGCGGGTGCGCCGCAATCGGATTCCGCTCACATCGTGCGCGTCGCGCTGAGCTCGGCACGAGCACTGGGCTTCCCCAGTTCCACCAATGCGTCCAGCACCGACAGCAATATCGCGATGAGCATGAGCATACCCGCGATCACAATCGACGGCGGCGGCCGCGGCCATGGCGCACACTCGCTTGGCGAGTGGTATGACGATACGGATCGCGGCTACCTTGGGCCGCAGTGGGCATTGCTGATCGTCACCACGCTCGCCGGGTTAACGACGAAGTAACGATCAAATGCGTGTTCAGCGGGTGTGCCGGGATCCCTGACAGAGCAAGGCAAAGGCACCTTCCGCCTGGCAATGACTCGACCGCTGCTGATGCAGCGGGGTCGGCCGAAGTTGAGAACGACGCGCCACTGGCATACATCGAACGACCCGCCGTCCCGAGAAGCGCTGGTTAGAGAAAGTTGACACGCAATTCGCCGCGCTGATTGACAACGTCGCCCGCACGGTTCACTTTGGGCAGACTTTTCACCGACCCTAAAGAGGCCTGATGTTGCACTTTCACTCGCACGAAGTGCGCGCTCGGCGCATCGTACCGTTCGCGGTGCGTGCTGCGGCCTGCCTGCTCATACTCCTGGCTCCACAGCTCGCTTCGCGTGCCGACGCGCAGGGCACAACCGGTCGCATCACCGGCGTGGTCACCGATTCCGGCACCAATCGGCCACTCGCCGGCGTGCAGGTCTCCGTGGCGGGTGCGCGCCTCGGCGCCGCGACCGACGCCGCCGGTCACTACAGCATCAACAGCGTACCGGCCGGTACGCACGTGATCGAAGCGCGCCGTCTCGGATTCCGTCAGTCGAGCCGAGCCGGCGTCGTCGTCACCGCGGGCTCCGTTACGACCGTGGACCTGCGACTCGCCGGTGTCCCGCTCACACTCGAGGTGGTCGTCAGTACCGGCGTCGTCAATCCGACCAGCGGCACCCGCGTACCATTCACGGTCGGGCGCGTCGACGCCGCGAATGCGCCTGTGCCGGCGACGAACGCCGTCGAGACAATTCAAGGCAAGATCGCGGGGGTCACGGTCGTGCCGACCGGTCAACCCGGCACGGGTACGAACATTCTCCTGCGATCGCCGACCAGCATCAATAAGTCGAACAGCCCACTGATCGTGGTCGACGGCGTGATTCTGAGCCAGTCATTCGACGCATCCACCGCGGACCTCGAGTCGCTCGACATCGAGAGTGTGGAGGTGGTCAAAGGCGCCGCGGCGGCGTCGCTGTATGGGTCGCGCGCATCCGCGGGCGTGATTCAGATTCGCACCAAGCGCGGGGCAGGATTGCCCACGGGACCGACACGGATCACGGCACGCACCGAGGTCGGGATGAATTCCCTGGCCAACAACAAGCACTGGGCGCAGTACAACTACTACATGGTGGACTCCAGTGCAAGCACGTATGTCGACGCCGCCGGCATGCCGGTGACGCGCGCGAACCGCGTGCCGAAGCCAATCTACTCGCGCTTCCAGAGCAACCCGTATCCGGATTCGGTGTACGACCAGATTCAGCGCCTCTTCGATCCCGGCCAGACGTACAAGAACTCCGTGACCATGGCGCAGAACGCCGGCCGCACGAATTGGCTGCTGTCGCTCGTCAACTCGAAGCAAGACGGCATCGTATTGAACAGCGGCGCGTTCGGCCAGACCGACGTACGGTTGAATCTCGACCACCAGCTTCGCGACAATTTGCGCATCTCGTTCAGCGGTTTCGGGAGCAGATCGACTCGTCGGGATCTCAACAGCAACACGTTTTTCCAGTTGATCAATCAGGCCCCAGACGTGAATCTGCTCACGCCTGATCCGGATGGCACGCCGTACATCTTCCAACCGGATCCGCAAGGGCGTGAGCCGAACCCGCTGTACGTGCTCGCCACGCAGTTCAGGCAACGCAAGAGCGCGCGAACGCTGGGGAGTCTCGAGAGCCGATTCACACCGCTCAGCTGGTTGAGCTTCGACGGCAATATCAGCTACGACC
>JBPCNJ010000172.1:0-8764 GCA_051001375.1 Gemmatimonadaceae bacterium | reverse complement strand
CCCTGGGCCCTTCCACTGGCGTTGATCCTTCCCGCCCTTGCCGCCTTCGCCCTGGTCGTAGGTCGCCGCTCGCGGGCCAAGCGGCTGGCGCAGCTGGGCACGCGCACAATGCTGGCGAGATTGGCGCAGCAGGCGAGTCGGCGCGGCGCATGGCACATCGTGCGCATCGTCACCGCGCTGGCGTTGATCGGGGTCGCGTTCGCTGGGCCACGATGGGGGCTCGAACACGCGGTGGTACAGCGAAGTGGCGCCGATGTGGTGCTCGCGCTTGATGCGTCCCTGTCCATGACCGCGACGGACGAACGCCCCTCTCGGCTCGCGAAGCTGAAGCAGACGGTGCAGCAGCTTCGGGCGCTGTCGCCAAATGATCGCTTCGCGCTGATTGCGTTCGCCGGTCGCGCGTACATACTCACTCCGCTAACCGGTGACGACGGCGCACTGGATCTGTACCTGGACAACCTGGACCCGACGGTTGTCGGCGAGGGCGGCAGCTCGATGGCGAGTGCGCTGCGACAGGCTACGACGCTGCTCAGCCTGGGCAAGGGTGACGCGGACAAGGCGATCGTGCTCATGAGCGACGGCGAAGCGTTCGAGCCGGTGGCAGACATCGTCAGCGAGGCCGCGCGGGTCAAGGGAGCAGGCATCTCGCTCGTCACCGTCGGTTTCGGGACGACCGCCGGGTCGACCATTCCAATCAGGGAGAACGGGACCACAACCTTGAAGCGGGACGAAAATGGGGCGACCGTTGTCACGCACTACACTCCCGAGTACCTGAGAGCAGCCGCGCAGGCAGCGGGAGGAGTTTTCATCCCCGCCGAAGCAGCCAGTAAGGCGGAGAACATTCGGCGCATCATCGACCGACTCAGAACGGCAGCCCACGCTGTTTCCACAGGGCGCGACCTGTCGCCGCGATTCCAGTGGTTCCTTGCGCCCGCGCTGCTACTGCTGCTGATCGATTCGCTGCTCGCGCTGCGAACAAAGCGCCGCTCCAGACTTGCGGCCACGGCAATCGCCGCCGGTGCGATGGCCGCTTGCGGCGGCTCGGCCGACGCGCGACAGGCGGTTGCGATGTACAATCGTGGGACGGATCTCCTGGCGCATGACTCGCTCGCCGCGGCCGTTCCGCTGCTCGACAGTGCCGCTGCGCGCAGTCAGCCGGTTCGGTTCCCCGCTAACTTCAACTCCGGTTGGGCATACCTCGTTACCGGGCTACGCCTGCACGGAGATAGCGCGACCGTTCCACTGGACAGCGCACTGGCGCGCTACCGACGAGCTCTGGTGCTGAAGCCCGGCGATAACGACGCGAAGTGGAACTACGAGCTGGCACTGCGTCCGCAGAAGAAGGGCGGCGGCGGGGGAGGTGGTGGCGGCGGCGGTGGCGGTGGCGGTGGCGGTGCAGCTCGGACGCCGCATCCGTCGCCCAGCGGTGGTGGTAATATCGGGCAACAGCAGGCAGAGGCGGTGCTGGACAACGCGGCACGGGAAGAACAGGATGTGCAGGGAAAAAAACAGGAACGAAATGTTCCGCAGCCGCCGCCGCGCGGGAAGGATTGGTGATCACCGCAATGCTCCTCTTCGCCCAGATCGGCGTCGCGCAGCCCCGAACCGTGCAGTTTGAAACGCGCGTCGTTCCGGACACGGTGTACGCGGGGCAGCAGGTCACGTACGAAGCCGTCACCCTGGTGGACGATGCCACACGCAGCCGGCTCAAGGCCAATCCGGAGTACACCCCGGCGGATGTAGCGGGCGTTACGGTATACGATTTCCCGTTTGATACCGCATCGATTTCGGACGTGTCCGTGGGCGGTGCTCGGTTTCGTCGCTACGTCTACCGGCGCGCGCTGTTCCCGTTGTCGCCGGGAGCCTATCAGGTGCCACCCGCCACGCTGCGCTACGCCGTTCCAGAAGATGCGGGCAGTTTCAGTCCCGCGCACACGGTCTCGATCCCGAGCGCGGCGGATAGCTTCGTTGCCATCCCGCTCCCGACATCGGGACGGCCACTCGGCTTCAAGGGCGGCGTCGGGGAGCTGCGCGATACTCTGTGGACCGACGGTGCCACCGCTCGACTTGGCGACACTTTTGTCGTGACCGTGCGCATCGCCGGGATTGGCAATCTCAATCTGCTGCCACGTCCGCCGTTGCAGATCGATTGGGCGGCCATTGTTCCAGGACGCGAGCGGGTTGCATGGGATTCCACTGGGTCGGTAGTGCGCGGCTCCAAGGAGTTTGACTGGACCGTGACCCCAAGAGTCTCCGGAGACCTATCCATCCCACCGGTGCGATACGACTACTTTGATCCCACTACACGACGGTACGAAGTCGCCAGTACGGCACTGCTTCCGATCACTGTCGCGCTAGCGCCGGCTCCGGTCACCGATAATGTTGGGCAGGTGCGTGACACTATCGGCGACTCGCCGTTTCCGACCATCATGCGCATCGCGCGCGATAATTCGCTCGTCATTGCCGTGGTCGCATCAGCCGTCTTACTCGCCATCGGTATCGCCGTAGCGATGGGTCGCCGCAGGGCTCGCGCCACGCCGGAGGACGAATGAATCGGTGCTGTGTCGGCGGTATCGAGCGCTTCAATGCGCTGGTGTTGTCCGGGCCACATGTGTGCCGATAATCACGGTCCTTCCGAGTGCCGTCGCTGACCAGATCGCGGCGGGCGAAGTCGTGGAACGCCCCGCGTCGGTTGTAAAGGAGTTGTGCGAGAACGCGGTGGATGCGGGGGCGAAGAGCGTCGACATCACCATTCTCGAGGGTGGCCGGACGCTCATTCGCGTGAGCGACGACGGATGCGGTATGGATGCGGACGACGCGGTTCTCTCGCTCGCGCGCCACGGACCCTCCAAGATTCGTTCGGCCGATGATCTCGCGTTTGTCAGCACGTTTGGTTTCCGCGGAGAAGCGCTTCCGGCGATCTGTTCCGTCGCGCAGCTAGAGATCGAGACAGCGCTGACGGACGGAGCCGGTACCCGTGTCCGCGCGGCCGGAGGCGAACGTCCGAGCGCTACGCCGACGCAGCGTCGGCGCGGCACCACTGTCACGGTCGCGAACCTGTTCTACAATGTTCCCGCGCGGGCCAAGTTCTTGCGCGGTGCGCGCTCCGAGTGGCGGGCCATCTCCGAAGTGTTGACCACGCTCGCGTTGACACGACGCGACATTCGGATTGACGCGACGCACGACGGACGTCGCGCGCTACGTGCGTTGGCCGCTCCATCTCTGCGCGCGCGCCTCGGCGCTCTCTGGGGCGTTCCCTACGCCGAAGATTTGCTCCCCGTCGACGATGTCAGCGGCAGCATTCACGTGCTGGGTCTGGTAGAGCGCCCCGCCAACGTTGGCACCGCAACCAGGCGGACATTCCTCGCCGTGAACGGTCGCGCAATTCGCGATCCGGGAATGATACGGGCCGCCGAGCTGGCGTACCGGTCGACCATTCCCGCCGGTACGCGGCCGTCGCTCTACCTCGAGCTAATCGTTCCCGCCGACGGTGTCGACGTGAACGTTCATCCCGCAAAGGCCGAGGTTCGGTTTCAGGACCGGTGGACTATCGAGCGAGCCGTCGAACGCGCTGTGCGTCAGGCGCTTGGTAACTTCGACAGTTCAGCGGCCTTCGGGCGATCATTCTTCGTGACGAGCACGCAAGGCGCCGCACAGTCGGTCGATCGGGACGTGCTGCACGACGGGGCCGCAACGCCACCACTGTTCGCGGATGCAAGTGACGGCGACGCGTCCGCCGTTGCACGCACGGCGCAATCCCAGTCGTATGCACCGCCCGGGCCGCGGACTGTAGAACAGATCCCGCCACTGATACAATTGCGCCGCACCTACATTATGTTCGAGCATGAGGGCGGTGTTGTCCTCATCGATCAGCACTCGGCACACGAACGCGTGCTGTACGAGCTGTTTCTGGATAATCTGGAGAATGGTGGTGCTCCTTCCCAGCGTCTTCTTCTCCCAATTACAGTGACACTCACCGGCGTTGAAATAGAAGCGTTCGAGCTTCACCGCAAATACTTCGACCGGCTCGGCTTCGAGGTGGAAACGTTCGGCGGAAACACGCTCATCGTGCATAGCGTGCCCGCGCCGCACGCTCGGTTCGACGCGGAACGCTGCCTCCGCGATACTCTTGCGTCGCTCACCGGCGACCGCGTTGCGGGGACGGCCGCGCGGCATGAGCATCTGGTCGCAACGATCGCGTGCAAGGCGGCGGTGAAGGGAGGGGACGTCTTGAGCTTGGACGAGATGCGCGCACTATTCGCCGCGCTCAGAGACACGCGGCTCCCAGCGCACGACGTACACGGGCGCTCAACTATCGTACAGCTCGCCTGGGACGAAGTGGATCGTCGATTTGGACGCGCGTAGTATCCGTCCACACATCTCTACGCGAATCCGCGTGATAGTGGGTCCGACAGCGGCGGGAAAATCGGCGCGTGCGATGGAGCTAGCAGCACACGACGACATCGCCATCATTGCCGCGGATAGCAGGCAGATCTATCGCGGTTTCGACATCGGCACGGCCAAGTCCAGTGCTGAGGACCGGCAGAGCACCTTACATTATGGAGTGGACATTGTCGATCCAACTGAGAGCTACAGCGCGTACCAGTGGGCAGTCGACGCAGCGCGCTGGATCACGGATTCCGCCGCCGCGGGGAAGACTCCCGTGATCGTGGGTGGAACGGGGTTCTACCTCAAATCTCTGTTCGACCCTCCGTACGACCTATTGCCCGTGGCAGGCTTTTCGCTCCGACCGGAGTATGAGCTGGTTGATCCCGGCCCATCGCTCAAGCAGCACATTGAGACCAGGGTCGACCAGATGCTCGCGGCCGGATGGCTTGCGGAAGTTGAGGGTCTCATGCGTACCGTTCCGCGTGACGCGATTGCATGGAAGGCGTGCGGCTATCGGATCATGCGCGGCCACCTTGAAGGGGAATACTCGTTGGACTACGCACGCGAGCGGGCGATCATCGAGACTCGGCAGTACGCTAAACGGCAGAGAACCTGGTTCCGGCACCAGCTTTCATGAAGATAGGAATAACGTGTTATCCCACGTACGGCGGCTCCGGCGCGGTCGCGACCGAGCTGGGCATCGCATTAGCCGCTCGGGGGCATGAAGTCCACTTCATCAGCTACCGCCAGCCGTTCAGGCTGCCATCGTTTCTGCCGCGCGTGTATTTCCATGAGGTCCACGTCGGACAGTACCCACTGTTCGAATATCCGCCGTACGACCTGGCGCTGGCAGTCAGAATGCACGAAGTCGTACGGACCCACGGAATCGAGCTGCTGCACTGCCATTACGCCATTCCACACGCGACCAGCGCGTGGATCGCGCGCGAAATGCTGCGCGAGAACGGTGACGATGTCGCTGTAGTGACAACGCTGCACGGAACCGATATCACACTGGTCGGTCAGGACCCTTCGTTTCACGCCATCACGAAGTTCTCCATCGAGCGGTCTGACCGGATCACCGCCGTGTCGCACTACCTGCAGGAGGAGACCTTCAACGCCTTCCACTGCACTTCCTGCCGAGTGTCGGTCATTTACAACTTCGTTGACCCGGAAGTTTACGATCGGTCGCGGTACCAGGGGACACTACGCAGGCCGTTCGCGACCGATCGCAACGTGCTCATGCACGTGTCCAACTTTCGTGCGGTCAAGCGCGTGCGCGACGTTATCCGCATCTTCGCGCAGGTCGCTGCCGTGACGCCCAGCATTCTAGTGATGGTCGGCGATGGACCCGAGCGGCCCGCCGCTGAAGAAGAGGCGCGCGCGCTCGGCGTGGTCAACTCGGTGTATTTCCTCGGGAAAATTGACGCTGTCGCTCCGTTGCTGGCCGACGCTGACCTGTTCCTGCTCCCGAGCCAGAGCGAGTCATTCGGTCTGAGTGCGCTCGAGGCGCTCGCGTCAGGTGTGCCGGTGGTCGCGAGTGACGCCGGCGGAATCCCGGAAGTTGTGATAAACGGCGTAACCGGATTACTCTATCCGGTCGGCGCGGTGGATCAGATGGCCGAAGGCGCTCTCTCGATTCTGTGCGATCCGGAGCGCAAGGCGGCGATGAGCGCTGCCGCGGCACTGGACTCGCGTGAGCGTTTCTCGCTCGACACTATCGTGTCGCAGTATGAGAGTTTATATCGTAGTGCAATCAAGAGTCCGCCGCGTGAGCCACCACAACAGCTTTGATGCCAACAACGTTCCAGGCGTTTGTACTCGGTCTCCTTCAGGGATTGGCCGAGTTTCTTCCGGTAAGCAGTTCCGCACATCTCGCGCTCGCTCCTTGGCTGCTTCACTGGCCCGATCCGGGCCTGTCGTTTGATGTCGCGCTACACTTCGGCACTCTGGTCGCGGTGCTGTGGTATTTCCGGCGCGAGTGGATGTCGCTGCTGCGCGCGGCGGGTCAGATAGTAGCGACGCGCAAGATCGAGACAATCGAACAGAAACGCCTCGCGTTTCTCGTGGTCGCCACCATTCCAGGTGGCATCGCTGGCCTGCTGCTCGAGAAGAAGGCAGAGCACGCGTTCCGCAGCCCCGCCCTTATCGCGGCGGCGCTGATCGTGATGGGAATCGTCCTCTGGGTCGTCGATAAGCAAGCGAGCGCAAAGCGTCCCATCACGCACATGCGTTGGGCAGACGCGATACTGATCGGAGTCGCGCAGGTGTTTGCGCTCATCCCCGGTGTGTCGCGTTCCGGATCGACCATAACAGCGGGTCGGGCGCTCGGATTCGACCGCAATGGGGCCGCCGCTTTCAGCTTCATGATGAGCATGCCCATTATTGCCGCGGCAGCGATCCTGAAAGTTCCCCATGTATTGCGCGAGAGCGGCGTCACCGCGCCGCTCGTTATCGGTGTGTTGACGTCGGCCGTGAGCGGCTGGCTCGCGATTTCGGCGCTGCTCAGGTACGTGAGCAAACACTCGTACGGGGTGTTCGCCATCTACCGCGTCGTGCTTGGCGTCATCGTGCTCGCGATCTACTTCGCGCGCGGTGGCTGACGTCCGCAGGTCGGCAGACACGTACGACGGGTTGGACGCGGCACAGCTCGCCGAGCGACTAGCCGTCCCAGCGGTGCGTATCTTCGACACGGTAGCGTCAACCATGGACGAGGCGCACGCGATGGCTGCGGCCGGCGCGCAGCCTGGGACAGTTGTGATCGCCGATCAGCAGACCGCCGGGCGCGGACGCAACGGGCGACGTTGGTCGTCGCCGCGCAGGGGAGTCTGGCTGACGTTGATCGAGCGACCCGTAGACGCCGCGGCACTTGAAGTCATGTCGCTCCGCGTCGGCCTCGCCGCGGCGCGGGCGCTGGACCAGTTCGCGGCGGAACCGCTGCGCCTCAAATGGCCGAACGATCTTTACGTGGACGGCAACAAGCTCGCCGGGACTCTTGTCGAGGCACGCTGGCGCGGCGAGCATGCGGACTGGGTGGGGATCGGGCTTGGCGTAAACATGATCCCGCCGAGTGATCAGATTGGCGCGGCCGGATTGGACGCAGGCACATCCCGCATCGACGTTCTGTGTGCACTGTTGCCAGAGCTGCGGGCCGCCGCGACGACAGGCGGCGCACTGACACCCGCCGAGCTGGATGAGTACGCCGGGCGCGACATGGCCCGTGGCCGGACGTGCTCCGAACCGTTGCGCGGCCGCGTCGTCGGCCTTGCAGATACTGGCGAGCTCATGATCGAACTGGCCGATTCCGTGGCCCGCGTCCGTACAGGATCGTTGGTGCTGGACTGAACGCAACCTGAACCGCAAATAGAGCGACCATGCTGCTAGCGATCGATGTCGGGAACACGGAGACCACGCTTGGCCTCTTCGACGGTGAGGAGCTGGTTCAGCACTGGCGGCTCACTACGACGGCCGGGCGAACCGCGGACGAGACGCGAATCATCCTCACGCAGCTGATGCAGGCGTCCGGGCTGACCGCATCGGTCGTCACCGGGGTGGGGGTGTGCTCTGTCGTTCCGCCGGTTACGCGCGGCCTGGTGGACGCGTGCGACATGGCCTTCGGCGTGACGCCGCGCGTGATCGACGCACGCTCGCGCCTTCCGATCACGTTGGATGTTGATGAGCCAGCCACAGTTGGGGCCGATCGCGTGGTGAACACGCTCGCCGCCAGTCAGCTGCATCACCGCGACTGCATCGTCGTCGATCTTGGGACCGCCACGACCTACGACTGCGTCAGCGCCGCGGGCTCCTTCTTCGGCGGCATCATCCAACCCGGGGTGGAGACCTCCGCCCAGATGCTCTTTGCCAAGACGGCTATGCTCCCCAGCACGGCCCTGGGAACGCCCCAGCGGGCGATCGGGACCAATACGGTGGATTGTATTCGGGCGGGTGTTGTGTACGGCGCGGCCGATTCAATGGAAGGGCTGATTCGCCGGATTAAAGCGGAGTGGCCGCGTCCGGAAGTGCCGTACGTGATAGCAACCGGCGGGCTCGCATCCACGTTCAGGAACTTCTGCGCCGCGTTTGACGAGGTCGATCCGGCACTCACGCTCAAGGGAATTCGCCTGGCGCACGGCATCCTGGAGTGAAGGCGACCGGGGTGCCGGCAATTACCCGCTCACCCAACGTGGAATTGTGCTCGATACCCGCTGACCCCTTGAAAAAAAGGCCAAACTGGCTACCTTTCGAGGATGTTAGCACTCTAGGCAGTTGAGTGCTAACATGCTCATAACCACCGAAGTTACCCCCCCAACGGAGGCGCTCTATGGCAGACAAGACCGCCACCACCGTTCAGCCGCTGGCTGATCGCGTGGTAGTGAAG
>JBPCNJ010000171.1:0-3580 GCA_051001375.1 Gemmatimonadaceae bacterium | reverse complement strand
GCGCTGTAAAGTGCCAGGCGAGGGTTGCGCCAGGCGCGGTGGCACTCGTGCCACGCTCCGCCGCTGTGACCACGTGCACCGTTGTGTCCGCGCTCATCGCGAGCGCAAGGCGATCACGCGTGCGCTGAGACAGAACCTGCTCCGGATTCTGCAGAGTGCCGGTCGCGCCAACGAGCCATCCGCCAGGCACCGTGATGCTGACGTCAAAGCTCCCGAACTGGTTGTAGAACTCGCCAATGCCGAGGTATTGATCGCGATCCCAACCGCGCATGTCGTCGTACATCGCAACCTGCGGATACCATTGGGCAACCTGATACAGGTACGTCCCGAATCGTCCCATCCGCTCACCGCGTTCAGTGGTATCAACTTTGGGAACGGAGAAATGCCACGCAACGTCGATGGTAGCGTCCGCGCCGGGAGCAATCGCGCCGTTGGGCGTGACCGTTGCCACGGTCCCGTCTACCGAATAGCGAGCCGAATCGGTGAGCGCAATCGGAGTGCCGTTCACGGACAGCCGCTCCATCACCACCCCGTCGGTGATGTCGGTTACGTAATCGTTGCGCTGACTTGTCGCCTTGAAGTAGTTCTGGTACTGACGGAGCACTATCTGCCTGAGCGTATCGGGCGACGCGTTGTGCAGCGTTACGACTTCAGCGCCGCGCACGATCCCTGTCGGAGCGTCAAGTGTAGCATTGATGCGATAGTCCACGCGCTGCTGCCAGTACCGCTTCCCCGGTGCGCCGGTCGAATCTCTGGTGCCCGCCGCGTACGCTTTGCGAATCGTCGGTACTAGCGGGATCACGCGTTCCACTGCGCGATCGGGGAGTAGCGGAGCAGTGCCGCCCGCGATGCGTCGAGCCGGCTGTTGGCCGGTCGCTGAATTGGTAAGGGCGAGCGCCACGCACAGGGCGCCCAGCATCTGCTTGGCTGGAGTCATGGGTCCGGCGAATGTGGTGAAGTTGCTGTAATATAGAGGCGCCATGAATTCCATCCGCCAGAGCGCCGCCGTAGTTGCGGCATGCACGGTCCTCGCGACCACCCCAGTAGCGTCACTCGGCGCTCAGACACCCGCCCCCACCACGGTAGCCGCGTCTGCGCCCCGCGGACCGACACCACTGCCCACACCACTGCCCCCACCACTGACCACACCGCTGTCCGGGTTCGACGCATACGTTGAGAAAGGGATGCGCGAGTGGAGCGTGCCAGGTGTTGCCATTGGCATCGTGCACAACGACTCAATTATACTCGCGAAAGGGTACGGCGTGCGCACCGTGGGACGGCCCGAACGCGTGGACGACAGGACGCTCTTTGCCATTGCGTCGGACACCAAGGCATTCACCGGCATACTGATGGCGATGCTTGCCGACAGCGGAAAGGTTCACTGGGATGACCACGCAACGGCGTATCTACCAGATCTGCAGCTTGCCGATCCATACGTAACGCGCGAGCTGACGGTGCGCGACATGCTGACGCATCGCGCGGGGCTGGCGCGGGCCGATCTGTTGTGGACGGGCGGCTATGGCTATGATACCGATCAGCTACTGCACAGGCTGCGATATCTTCACCCTTCGTGGAGTCTGCGGTCGCACTACGGTTACAACAACATCATGTACGGCGCCGCAGGCGAGGTGATCGCACGCGCTGGCGGGAAGCCTTGGACAGAGCTGCTACGAACGCGGATTCTGGAGCCGCTTGGAATGACGTGTACGAGATCGACGGTGACCGCGTTGCCATCAGAGAGCGATGTCGCGAGCCCGCACGCCATCATCGACGGCAAGTTGCGCACTGTTGCGTATACCAATATCGATGCACTTCCAGCGGCGGGCGCGATCAACTCGTGTGCGGCGGATATGGTGCAATGGCTCCGTTTCCAACTTGATAGCGGGCAGACCAATGGCCGCAGACTCGTGAGCGCGCGCAACTTCCGTGAGACACATACACCGCAGTTGGCCGTGCGCATCGATTCCGCTTACCGCGTGCTCAACCCGGCCACGCATCTGCGCAGCTACGCGATCGGTTGGGTCGTGTCCGACTATCACGGTCGCGAGATGTTGTCGCACGCCGGCAATCTGTCGGGCATGGCCGCGATGGTCGGCCTCCTCCCCGAGGAGCGGCTGGGCGTCGTGGTGCTCTCCAATCTGGAGGACCAGTCGCTGCGCGAGTCGCTCATGTATAAGGTGTTCGATCTGTATCTGGGAGTTCCGCCGAAGGACTGGAGTGCCGAAACGCTGGGTGAAAAACGGAGAGCCGATTCCGCGAGTATGGCGGACGAGCGCGAGCGCCAGGCCAAGCGTATACGCAACACGCACCCATCACTGCCGCTCGAGCGTTATGCCGGAACGTACGCGGACAGTCTGTACGGTCCCGCCAAGGTGACCGTGGAGAGTGGTCACCTTGTATTCACCATGGCGCCAAAGCAGATCGGTGATCTGGAGCACTGGCACTTCGACACGTTTCGCGCGATCTGGCGCGATCACCGGGACGGCAAGAGCTTCGTGACATTCGAGCTGGACCCCGTCACCGGTGCGGTTCGCACGATGCGCGTCGTTCCCGATCCAGGGGAGGCGGAGGAACAGGTTCCGGTGTACCGGCGCGTGCCATAGCTGGTCGGCGACGTGGTGCGACGAACCGGCACCTCGTATCGCGCCGGGTGACGGTTTGGCCAACGGCGTACGTTATCGCTGTACGTAGCTCAAACTACGTCTACGTCACCCTACGTATGGTTCCTTCTGCACCGGGCGGGTACCGTGATGGCGAACCCAACACGGAGACCGTATGCATCACAACACGTATCACAGGATCTTCCCGCTTCTCGTCGCACTGGTACTTCTGGCAGTCGCACCACCGGCCGACTTACAGGGCCAGCGTATGCAAGCGCAGCGCAGCGGTATCACGGTCTGGCCCGATACCACGCGGCCGGCCCCGAATAATATCTTTGTGCCCCCGCCGCAGGCGCGGTTCAATACAGCGGTGGCGTATATTGGGCTTGTGAGCGCGTTTGCGGCGGGCAGCTTCGCCTTCAGCGATACGCACCCGTGCGATGGGTGCCGGCTCGACGACGCGACCTTCGGCAGCGTCATTGGCTCGTCCGTCGGAGCCGAAGTCGCCGAGAGCATGCTAGGCTGCGAGCACCGCAACGCTCGGGCACGCGAGGCTCTGGCCAGCGTTGTGGCCGGTGGAGCAGCACTCATGCTGGGCCGGTCGGATGCGCGTACCGGTGAGGTCGTGGCCATGATCGGCGTGCCACTCACAACCGCGTACTTCGTTGCAGGATGTGACAAGCGGTGACCGATTTCCGCCGCGACCGAGAGCTTGCGCGGGAGTTACCGCCCGAATCGCCGCTGGTCGGGCGGGCGCGATTGCTTCACGTGCTTGACGGTGCGCTCAGCGCGGCCGCGGCCTCGCGTGGACGCACTGTTCTACTCACGGGTGACAGCGGAGTTGGAAAGACGCGTGTCGCTCAGGAGCTACGCGATCACGCTATTGCGCGAGGCTTTCGGGTTGCTCTTGGCAGTGCCAATGCCGTCGAGCACGGCATTCCATACTCGCTCATGGCAGACGCGATGAGTCGCACGCTGCG
>JBPCNJ010000170.1:0-6837 GCA_051001375.1 Gemmatimonadaceae bacterium | reverse complement strand
CACCGACCTCGTTGGTGGTGGCGAGATCCCAGATTGGCATCGTGTTGGTCCGAATCTTCTCGGCCGCGGCCAGTGCGCGGTGTGCATGCGTGAGAATACTGCGCGCGGTCAGCCAGATGGTGATGAGAAGCGCGGCTGCGATAAGGACGACAACGACGGCTACCGCAATCCAGATGCGCCACGCAGCCCACAGGTCAGCGTCCGTCATGTACGTCCTCCCGTGCGGAACTCTTGTCTATGTAGTCGCTGCTGAGCCCCGGCCGGTCCGCACCCCAGAAGCGGTCTTCCGTGCCCTTGGGACGGCCGGGCGGCTTGGCGCCCCAGAGCTGCCACTTCTGGTAGAAAAACTCCACCGCCTTGAGCGGGACCGACTCGGCTTTGAGATCGCCCCAGCCGCTCGGTACCTCACCGAGCACATCCCAGCGCACTTCACGATTCGCGTTCCGATTGCTCAGGAGCCTGAGCCGCCGGATGACGCCCCCAACACCGTGGGAAAGTGTAGTGGAGATGATGCCGCCCGGCGGAGCCTTGTAGAACGGTGAGAACTTGTCAGGAAAGCCTGGCATGGTGCACGCGATACAGACACCGCCGGCCTCCATGCAGCCACCCATGTGATTGATCGCACCACGCTTCACGATGTTGCAGTTCACTACCGGTCCCCAGCAGCCGATCTCGACCAGACACTCCTTGTCGCCGTAGTGGTGAGCGAAGACGCCCTCTTCGTAGTAACCCGCCCTGGTGCAGCCGCGGTGCACGGTTTCGCTGAAGAGCCACGCCGGACGCCCGAGCTCGTCGAAGCTTGGTAGCGGCCCAAGCCCCTGTAGAAAGAGGAGGATCGCGAACACGGTTTCGGTGAAGTTGTCACCCTGCGGCGCGCATCCCGGGATATTGACCACCGGGAGTCCAAACGCACTGCGGTAATCACGTCCCAGATAGTCCATGAGGCTCATCGAGCCGGTCGGGTTACCCGCGGCCGAGGGAATGCCACCCCATGTGGCACATGTACCTATAGCAATCGTGGCCGCGGCGCCGGGCGCTAGGCGCTTGATCCAGGTCGCCGTCGGGACGGGAGCCGATTCGCCGCCTCCCGAAACCACACTCGAGCCCATGGCCGAGAAGTAGCCGCCGGTCCGCGCGGCGATCCGCTCGTCGGCGATAGAACCTTCAGCGACGATGACATATGGGTCGGCCAGCTTACCGTGCCACGCGTCCTCCATTGGCTTGATGAACTCCTCGCCAGACTCGACCGAGAGGACGGTGTGGTGGAGGATCACCTGCGGCATTGTGGGGACGGTGCCCAGGAGTAGTCCTTCTATGCCAGGATTGGTGGCGCCAGCAACGGAGACTGTGCACCCGTCGCAACTCATCCCGGCTATCCAGAAGACGTGGACAGTCTTGAGCGGCCCGAGAGGCAGGCGCTCCGGTCTGGGGTGTGGCTCGGTCGCGGTGATTGATGGCTGCTTTCCCTGTACGGTCTCGCCCTTGATCGCTGTTGCCATGACCGGCTCCTCGCGCCAACTGGAAAATTGTACGCCGCTACTCTCTATCCACTGTCACTACGATCCACTCTCACTACGATCCGCTCTCACTACGATCCGCTCTCACTACGGAGATCACCCAACCGATAGGGATCAATCTTCGCGGACGATCATGCGTTAATAGACTCTGGGCAACGCATTACCAATTAACATATCGAGCACTCTCGGTCCGACGATAGGGGTCCCGGCCACTTCGACTGCGATTCCCGCGCCAGCGTCCTGCAAACCGCAGCATCTCTTCCTACAATGTATCCGGCACCAGCATATTCGCGCATGCCCCTGCGCCTACTCCTTCTTCTGCTCGCCCTCGTTGGCTGCGGGAGCCCGAGGGGTAAGGCGGGCCCCGAACGGCACACGCTTGTGGTCGCTTATGGCGCGGACGAGTTCCCCCTCACAATCAATCGTGAGCGTTTGGGCCGCTACCCGCTCAATGCCGGGATTTGCGAGTCTCTCGTGCGACTGACGGACAACTTCACGGTTGCGCCGGCTCTCGCCACCCATTGGGAGCGGCACGAGCCTGACGCGGTGCGCTTCATTCTGCGCCGCGGTGTCGTTTTCTCCGACGGTAGGCCGCTCGACGCGCGAGCGGTCGCATACACGCTTGCGCAGGCCGCACGCACGCACACTGACTTCAGTTTTCTCTCCGACTCCTCCGTTCATATCATCGATGATACTACGCTCGACGTGCGTCCCGCGCGCGTGAATCGGAGGCTCGTTGACCAGTTGGTACATCCAACGTACGGCATCATCGAACCGGGAAGCGATCCAACGCGCCGGCCGATATGTACAGGTCCCTTCCGAGTGGCAGACTATGTCGCGCACGACCACCTCACTGTGGTTCGCAACGACAGGTACCGTGGGGAACGCGCAAGGCTCGATACCCTGATCTTTCGCTTCATCCCTGACGAGACCACGCGAACACTCGCCCTCCGCTCCCGCGAAGTGGACGCAATCGTGGATGTTAACCGCTCGAATGCAAGCGCGCTGGAGCGCGTACCTGGCCTGCGGATCGTGACTGCTCCGCCCGGGGCGGTGATCGTGATGTACATGAACCTCAACGGCATAGCGCCGTACGACCAGCTCCGCGACGTGGTGCTAAGACGGGCCGTCGCCATGGCGATCGACCGTCGGACGTTGGTGGAGAGCGTACTCGGCGGCGAGCGAGCGGCACTTGTCGCCACGGTAAACCCACCGAGTGTGCTCGGCGCGTACGCATCGCTGGTGAAAGGCGTTCCCTATGACCCGGCGACCGCGACGCAGGCGCTACATGGTCGCCCTCGTTCGCTCACACTCATTGCCCAGACAGGCTCGATCGATCGGGCCACAGTTGAGTACGTGCAGGCTCAGCTCGCCCGCGTCGGCATCGAGGTGGTCGTCGAGCAGCTCGACGCCGCGGCCTTCGAGAGCCGGCTGAACAGCGGCGCCTTCGACCTTGACCTCGAGCTGCCAAATCAGAACGACGCAAACCCGGCGTTTCTCCTCGCGCTCCGCTGGTATTCCAAGTCGAACACTCGAAGTGCCCGCTTCACGCACGCCAGCCCGCGCTTCGACGCACTCGTAGAGCACGCGCTCGCGGCAATGACGGACAACGACGCGCGTCGCGCCGCTGCCGAGGCGATGCACCAGCTCGTGGACGTCGAGGTCGGCGCCGTGCCGCTCGCGGGCATCTCGCGGATCTACGCGATGAGCGATCGAATCCGCGGTTTCGTGCCGCACCCGTCACGCCTCAATCAGGAGTGGGCCACTGTCTGGCTCGCACGATGAGCACGTTGTAATGAGCACGTTGTAATGAGCGTGTCCCAGTGGCTAGCGCGCCGACTCACCGGCGCGGCCATAGTCTGGCTCCTAGTCTCGTTCCTGTCGTTCTCGCTCGGAGCGCTCGCACCGGGGGATCCCGCGCAGATCATCCTCCTGCGTCGTACGGGCGAGCCCCCGTCCGAGGCGGAGGTCCTGCAGCTTCGCCATAAGCTCGGGCTCGACCGCCCGTTCCTGGAACGGTACGCCGGATGGCTATCCGCAGCGACGCACGGTGACTTCGGCGAGTCTTACCGCACCGGGCAACCCGTCCTGCGTGAACTGCGGGCACGGCTGCCGGCGACGCTCACGCTCGCGGTTTCGGCCCTGGCTGTTGGTCTGGTCATCGCGGTTCCGCTCGCTGTCGTTTCGGCGGCTACGCGAGACACAGCCCTCGATCATAGCGTACGCATCGTGGCGCTCGTGGGCGTCTCGATACCGAGCTACTGGCTCGGATACGTTCTGATATTGTTCTTCGCCGTCACGCTCGGCGCGTTGCCGGTCTCGGGCATCGGCGGTGTGCGCCACCTCGTGCTCCCGGCGCTCACCCTCGGGCTGGGGAGTGCCGCAAGCGTGGCGCGGATGCTGCGCGCGAATCTGCTGGACGAGTTGGGGAGCGACTATGTGCGGACCGCGCGGGCAAAGGGGCTTTCCGGGTTTCGCGTGCTGACACGCCACGCACTCCGTAACGCGCTCAACCCTGTCGTAACTGTCAGTGCCCTGCGCTTCGGCCGGCTGCTTGGCGAGGCCGTGATCGTCGAAACGGTCTTTGCATGGCCAGGCGTCGGGCGCTGGATGGTGGAGTCCATCTACGATCGCGATTATCCGGCGATCCAGGGCTTCGTGCTCTACATCGCTACCGTGTTCATCTGCATCAATGTCGTGGTCGACCTCTCGTATCGCGTGTTGGATCCCCGTGTGCGATTCGGGTCGCCGGCATCGAGCCAGAGATGATGAGCCAGCTACTGGCACGTCGTTCGACAGTTGTCGGACTCACCATAGTCGCAACGCTCGCGGTTGTCGCGCTGCTCGCACCGTGGCTCGCACCACATGATCCGACCCTCATCGACCCCGCGAGCGGATTCGCCGGTGCGAGTGCGAGCCACTGGCTCGGCACCGACAACCTGGGACGCGACATCCTCAGCCGACTGATCTATGGCGCGCGCTGGTCGCTCGGGATTGTGCTCGTCGCGACGCTTCTCATCATGTCTGCCGGCGTCGTGGTCGGTGTCGCTGCGGGATACGTCGGCGGCGTGCTTGACGATGTACTGATGCGCCTCGTGGACACGATCCTGAGCGTTCCAAGTCTGCTCCTCGCGCTCGCTGTCGTCGGGTCGCTCGGCCCCGGAATTGGGAGCCTCATGATCGGGCTCGCGAGTATATGGTGGGTGGGATACGCTCGTGTGGTGCGCGGCCTGGTACTGACGCTTCGGGAGCGTGCGTTCGTAGATGCCTCGCGTGCGCTCGGAGCGACCGACCGCCGCATCGTGGTCCACCACATCTTGCCAGGCATTCTCCCCACTGTAGCGGTGCTGGCATCACTCGAGATGGGAGAATTGGTACTCGCCGTCTCAGGGCTCAGCTTCCTCGGGCTCGGCGCGCTGCCACCGACGCCAGAATGGGGTGCGATGCTGAACGACGGCCGTAACTTTTTCTTCACCGCACCACAACTCATGGTCTACCCAGGCATCGTCATCAGTGTCGCGGTGTTGGGTTTTAACCTGGTGGGCGACGGTCTACGCGACGCGCTCGATCCGGCGGAGGCCTCGTATATCAACGGGGTGGGTTCTTGAAGGGCGCCACGCATTCGGCTTCGCTGCTTCTCCTGCTCGCCGCCCGAGACGGCGCATCACGTGCGTGATGCGCGCGACAGCCGCGCACGCCGTCGCCATAGCAACACGGCGCCCGCAACGATCAGTCCGGCCAGCACCACCCAGCCGATAGGCCCCAGCACATGGTTCACAGCGGTGAAGTGTGCGCCGAGGACGCTGCCGGCGATCGCAAGCACGGTGCACCAGATCGCGGTGCCAATGAGGTTGGCGACTACAAACCAGACCACGTTCATCCGGGCGATTCCCGCCGGAAGCGCGATCAGGCCGCGTACTCCGGGAATCAACTGACTCACCACGACCGCCATGGTGCCGTGGCGCTTGAATCTGGCATCGGCCCGCTTGATGTGTCGCTCGTTGATCATGAGCCAGCGGCCATGTTTTCCCACCCAGTGCGACAGCCGCTCCTCTCCCACGCTGCGCGCAAAGGCGTAGACCGGTAGCGCGCCTATCACCGATCCGATCGTGCCGGCCACAATTACTCCCCAGAGTGACAGATGTCCGATCGCCGCCGCAAAGCCTGCCAGCGGCATGATCAGCTCCGACGGAAGCGGCAGCACCACGTTCTCGATGGCCATGAGCAGGGCAACACCGAGATATCCGGAAGACCCGACCAGGCTCGCGATCCAGCGAATCATGCGTATTCGTTCAGGGGAGGCTCAACTGGCATCTCATCAACTGACGTCTACGGTAGCGCAAACGCCACGATCTCGTCGCCCTTCCCGAATACGTCGCCGTCGCCGCCGGCGGCGATGACCACAAACTTGCGCCCTGCCGAGGCGTACGTCATGGGCGTCGCCTTGCCGCCGGCGGGGAGATCAGCGCGCCAGAGCTCGCGCCCGCTATCCACATCGAACGCGCGGATGGAGCGATCAAGCGTGGCCCCGATGAAGACGACACCGCCGCCGGTGACGATAGCACCGCCGAGGTTGGGGGAGCCAAGCGCGGCTGACGCGGCTGATGCAGCTGACGCAGTGGATTGCTCGCCGGTTTGTTTAGCAACCGGCTCCGCACCCGGGCCAGGAACGGGCTGAGCGCCACGTACGGGTGCCAGTCTGCCGCCCAACGTCCCAGGCGTTCCCAGGGGCACGCGCCAGCGTACCGTACCGGCAGCGATGTCCATTGCTACCAGCGTGCCGAATGGCGGAGGAGTGCACGGCACCCCCTTTGGTGAAAGGAGGATGCGTCGTCGCATCAGATACGGCGTTCCGCGCATCTGAGCGTACTCCCAACCGTCCTCGCGCTTCCCGTCGAAACTGTCTCGGGGAATAAGCTGCACTACCGCGGCAACATCGTTCACTGGGATGATGGCGAGTTGCCGCGTCGCGTCGAATGCGACGCCGCCCCAGTGCGCTCCGCCGATGTTGGATGGGGTGACCAGCGTTCCTTCAAGGCTCGGCGGAGTGAACGGCCCATCATTTCTGAGCGCGCTCATTGTCGTCCGGCACGCCGCCCGGTCGGCGGAGTCGAGACCGAACGCGCTGGATGCATCGACGTGCAGCGGAACGAGCGGTGGCAGTGTAGAGAACGGCTGCGTTTTGGAGGCCGCCTCGCCGGGCACCGTGCTCGCAGGCACCGCACGCTCCTGTACGGGAACGATCGGCTTCCCGGTCTCCCGGTCCAGCACGAACAGCATGCCAGACTTCGTCGCCTGCAGCACCGCGGGAAGCTGGCGT
>JBPCNJ010000169.1:0-10521 GCA_051001375.1 Gemmatimonadaceae bacterium | reverse complement strand
GCCAAAGTGCTTGCGCTCCACCGTCCTCCACATGTTGTCGAGTGGTGGCGTCGGCGGCTCGCTCGATTGGCTGAGCGCGCGCCGGATCACCTCGTCCAGTTCTGTTTCGTCCATGTGCATCCTCCTTATTCTTCACTCTTCTCGGAACGCAATCAGCGCGTTGCGTAACTTCGCCCTCGCGCACGACAACCGAGTTGTCGAAGTGCCTTCCGGGATCTCCAGCAGCTCGGCGATCGCGGAGTGGGCGTATCCTTCCAGATCGTGCAGTATCAGCGTGGTACGGTATATCTCGGGCAGTGCGTCCAGCTCGCGCTGCAGGCATTCCTTCAGGTCAGGATCAGTCTGGTGATCTGTTGCGTGTACCGTTTCCGCCTCTTCCAAATCGACGTACCGCTCCGCCCGACGTCGGCTCGTTCGCAGCGTTTGCAGGATCACGAACACCGCGATGCGATGAACCCACGTTGACAGCGCAGCCTCGCCGCGAAAGCCCGACAGTCTTCTGAACGCGAGAACAAAGGTGTCCTGCGTACACTCGCGCGCCACCTCCTCGTCGCGAGTCATGCGATACGCCAGACGGAATACCCGCGGAGCGTGCGCGTCATACAGCTCGCGACCGGCCATCCGATCGCCCGCCAGAACGCGGGAGATCAGGTGTGCCTCGCTCACCAGCCGTGTCCGCCCGGGGTCACGCTACCGTTCGTTTCATATTCTGGGTGTTGGATGCTGCATACGGCAAAAGCGTTCGGTGCCGTGTGCGGGCGCGCCTAGCGTCAGCCTGCACGAGTGGATTGAGCAGCTTGCCGTCACACCGCAGCTACGGTCACACGGCGCTGGAAACTATTCCGGCAACAGGTCGCAATACCAGAACCCGGCGTCGCTGGGTTTTGCTTGGGCGTTGGACGCTGTCCGGCACTCGTACGGTTGGGACCCGGAACTGGTTGTACTGCTCTCATCGCTCTGCTCTCGCGACTCATCGTATCGTCGATGCACTACCTCACCGAGAGCAACGGGTACAGGATGTTGAAACACCGGTCCGTCATAAGTGAAGGTGTGGAATTCACCATTCTCACCGCACGGATCTACACCTTCCGGTAGGTCCTGCACGAAGCTGTGATCAAATTG
This sequence comes from Gemmatimonadaceae bacterium, assembly GCA_051001375.1. Classification (GTDB taxonomy): domain Bacteria; phylum Gemmatimonadota; class Gemmatimonadetes; order Gemmatimonadales; family Gemmatimonadaceae; genus Fen-1247. Next base: position 9,399 of record JBPCNJ010000169.1, on the reverse strand, counting down.
GCGGCCCACAAAGGTTCGGTCGAGATACCGGTCGTTCACGCACGATGTAATGGCTCGAAAGCCGAGTTCGATAACGTTGCGCGCCAGCTCATCGGTACGTATGCCCCAGAGCGGAAAGACGGCCTGGAGCCCCAGCTTTGCTGACTCCTGCTCGCGATACGCGCGCAAGTCTTCCAGAAAGATGTCGCCGAAGATGGTCGCCGTAGCGCCCTCCTGGCGCAGCTGTTCCAGCGCTTCGCCCATGGCGTGCTCGTACGCTTCCATTGTCGGCGTATCAGGCGTTAGCACCTTCACGAGTGGGATACGGAGCGACCTGGCCTGCGCCCCGAGGAGCTCAGTGCGCACGCCGTGCATCGAGACTCGGTCGTGCCGCGCGTTAACCGTCGTGAGTAACCACCGGACGTCATACTCACCCGCCTGCAGCACGTTGTATAACGCTAGAGCAGAGTCCTTGCCCGTGCTCCAGTTGAAAATCGCTTTAATGGTCTTCACGTTTGCGGGTTGATATGCACTCCAGTGTTCCTTCGCGGTCGCAAAACGGGCCCGGTCGACTCGACCGGGCCCACGCTGTGTGTCAGATATGAAGAGCAGAACCTCTTCGGACTGCTAGAACGCTCCAGTGCCGTTCGGCGTGCCGTTGCCCGTGGGACCGTCGAAGCCAGTGGCTCCAGTACAGAGGTAGAAACCGCCGCAGCTGCCGTTGCTCCCAGATGTCACGTCGAACAGCGACGACGTGTGAGAGTACGGGTACGATGCAGAGTTGGAACTCGCGGTGCCAGCCAGGGCGTACACGCTGGCAATGATCGGAGAAGCAACACTGGTCCCACCGAAGACGAGCCACCCGCCCGGATGCTGGCGGTAGGTGTCATAGACGGCGACGCCGGTGTTCGGATCGGCGACGGCCGAGACGTCCGCCACGGTCCGGTTCGCGCAACCGGTATCGGTCTGCCAGGTCGGCTTCGAGACGTACGCGCTGCAACCGCTGCCAGCACCGCTCCATACTGTCTCCGTCCAGCCGCGAGTGTTTGAAGCGCGATTGAGACTCGTGCCGCCGACCGCAGTCACGTACTGCGAGGCCGCAGGGAACTCGACGCCAAAACCGTTATCGCCCGAGCTGACGGTGATGGCAATGCCAGGGTGATTGTAGTGCGACTGGTCGCTGGTCTCGCTCGAATATTCGCTACCACCGTACGAGTTCGAGATCGCGTTCGCTCCCAGCTTCGCCGCCTCGTCCACGCCGGCGGAGAGATTGGCGAAGGAGCTCGAGCTTGCCTCGACGAGCAGAATATGGCAGTTCGGGCAGATCGCGCTGGCCATATCCAGATCGAGCGAGATCTCCTGTGCCCACCCGGCGTCCCCGCGCGGATAGCTCGTGCCGCCGCTCTGATTCACCTTGCGGAAGCAGCCGTTGCCCGTCGTGCAGGCTGGCAGCCCGTACTGGCTGCGATACACCGCGAGGTCGCTCTCGGCGTTGCCATCGTCGTACGCATCCACGATTGCGACCGTCTGGCCCGAGCCGCCAGTACTGCTGGGGAGATTGTACGCGGCCTGCAGAGCGCTCGGCCCATATCCGCTCGGCCCAGCTGTCGCCAGCGGCGTGCCGGAGTTGTCCACCCGTACCAGCGAATGACAGCGGGCCGAACCGGGCGCGGCGCTAGGGCATACTCTTGCGTGCAAAAACCGCATGGCCTGGCCAGTGTTCCCGGCCGCATCGCGCGATGCGCTAGGGCCAGTGATGGCGGTGGGCGAATCGGGGGAGCACGCGGCGACCGCAGCCAACGCTGAGATGCTCAGTAACGTGCGAGCGTGGAGCGACATGTGGACTTCTCCAGTGATAATGGTGCCGCTCAGCTTCAGATGCTGGGCGTTATCCGGGAAGCGCGTGGACGCAGTGTTCTCTCGCTACTCGGGCGAGCCCCTCTCCGGAGGCGCGAATCTGGCACCGTAAACAGACGTTCGCAATGGACCGGTGCTTTCTCGCCCACGGGTGCCCGCAGTCAGGCCGGGGGTCCTGATTCAGGGTCTGGAGTTGACTCGATTTGGATCAACTCCATGCCGCTCCGGGCAGCGTCAGCGTGAACGTGCTCCCCACGCCCGGGGTGCTCTCGGCGGTGAGATCGCCGCCTATTCCACCGCGGCGAGCCCCACGCCCACGTCCAGTCCGTCACGTTGATACAGCAGCCGTTGGGCGAAGTGTCCAGCGCCGCGCGGACTGGTAACGGCGCTGGCCACCACGCTAGTCGCGCCGCCGCACCATCGCGACCAGGGCAGCGGCAACGATGCCACCCGCCAGCAACCGCAGCGGCAGTGGATCACGCACCGGCGGCGGCACGTACACCACTCCGTTCTCATCAGCGCGCGCGGGTTGACGCACGTATCTACCCTTGGCCGGACGCGGAAAGGTGTCCGCAAACTGCCGCAGGCCGTCGGCAACACGTGGGCCGCGCACCGGAACGCCGTGCCCCGCCGAGAGCGTCGGTGGACGCAGATCGGCCAGGGTATTGACGCTCGTCTGGGCCGCGTCCCAGTCGGTGGTAAAGGGCGCTGGCGGGACGGAAAACTCCGGCTCCTGCGTGATCATCGCGATGGCCGAGTCCTGATTCAGTGTCGCGAACGCATCGCCGGATAGCAGCGTGCGATCAGCGTCGCGGAACAGCGATATGTGTCCGGCGGTGTGACCCGGCGTATGGATCCAGCGCCACTCTGGAAGTCCGGGCACCGTTCCATCTGCGGGCAATGCGTGCACGCGTGCACCGAGATCTCGGCCGGTGTGCGGAAAGGCGCGGGACATGAAACCGAGCGCACCGCCCACTGTTGGGTCCTGCGGCGGATAGTCCGACTTGCCCGTGAGATAGGGCAGCTCGAGCGGATGCGCATAAACCGGAACATCCCACTGCTCCGCTAGCTCCGCGGCGGAGCCCGCGTGATCGAAGTGGCCGTGCGTCAGCACGATTGCCGCGGGCGGATGCCAGATGCCGTAGCGAGCCTCCGCCGCACCGCGCACATGTGATGCAAAGCCAGGCAGCCCGGTATCCAACAGCACCCACGGCTCACCTCGCCGCCCGATCATGTAAGCATTGACGAACACCCCCTGTATGCGCTCGATGTCGCTCGTGACGAAGCGCGTGGAGCCGGACTCGGTGTGAATTGGGACGTCGGGAGTTGTTTCCATATGATTGCTCTAATTGCTCGGTGTAATGCGCCACAGCTGCGACGCAAGCTGCGGCGGATTCTGCGGCTTGTACCAGGACATGTCCTGGATGTGCGACGTCGTGAAGTAGATCGCCCCATCCGGACCTTCGGAAAACGTGTCCGGCCAACGCAGCCGTTGGTCCTGAACGAGGATCCTTGGCTCGCCCAGCTTGCCGCCGTCGTTATCGCGAATCTTCACTGAGTTGTCTTCCGGCGATGTGATGTACATGCGGCCGCGCTCATCCATCCATAGCCCGTCAGCGACGCCATTCACCCCAACCCGCTCGACTCTTGCGCCGAGCTGTGCGGGCGACAGCTGCGTGTCGGTCAGCGCGGCGGTAGGAATGCGGTACAGAGTGTTGCCCGTGGTCGCCTGCCAGTACAGCGTCTGACCATCGGGTGAGAGCGCGATGCCGTCCGCCGAAAACGCTACACCGCGACCATCAGGGCGGCGAATTGGTTTGCCGTCCGCCGTGACGACGACATCCTTCTCGATCTGCGTGCTGGGATGGCCGTCGAGTGTGCGGCGTCCGGTGCCACTCTGTAGATCAACCACAACGATTGCGCCCCGCTGTCCCGAATCGGTGATATACGCGTGCTTGCCATCGGGGCTGAAGCGGACATCGTTGAGATAACTCCCCTGCGGTGCCACGCTTTCATCAAATGCGATCGTCTGCGCGACCTTGTTGGTTGCCAGGTCGATGCGCACGAGCTTGGGACCGCCCTGTACGATGAACGAAGTCGCCGGTGCGGCCGGATCCAGTACCCACAGATTCCCCTTGTCAGCGACCACGCTCTGAATGCACACCCAGTGATCTCCGGCCGACATCTGGTTCTTCTTGGCGTTGCGCCACGAGTTCCACTCCGCGTCGGGATACGGCATGACCTTGCCATCACTCGTGACCTCCGCGACCGAAACCGGTGCGTCCTCGGTCCAACGCGGAAAGTTCACGAAGATGCGCCCGCATTTCGCAACGGTGACGCCCGTAACCTGGTGGTCGAAACCGGCGACCTGGTGCAGCTCTGGCTGGTTGGACATGAGAGGAACGCGGTTGTTGAGCGTGAGGTTGGATCTGGGGAGCACGTGATATGCCGCCATGCTGTTTTTGCGCCAAGTGCCGCGCCAGGCGACCTGTGCTGGTCCTGTTTCAGCGGCCCGCGGCGTATGCAGCTCGGTGCAGCGCAATGTCTTGGGTGAGCGCCGCAAACGCGGGATCGATCTCGTACGCATAGCCATCCCAATACCCGTCCCGCGCTGGCACAAATCGCCTCGGCGGCGCCATGCGGCCGTCCAGCGCGTGCGTTTTCATCAGCCGCTGCAGCCGATCACGCAGTTGCGAGGGCGTCGCGCCACACACATCAGTTGCACTTACCGGTGCCAGCACGCGCATGCTCATGCGCTCCCCCTGGCGCAGGCGCGGTGAGAAGGGGTACTCCCAGACACGATGACTTCCGGTGAGCACGACCGGAAGGATCGGACGGCCGAGCGCGCGTGCGAGATGGAACGCACCGATGTGAAATGCGCTCTCTATACCTAGCACGGTCCCCTGAGCAAAGATGACGACACTCTCGCCGGCCCTGAGCGCCGCCTCCGCGTCGCGCAGAAGACGCCGGTACCCGAACACTCCGCGCTCAGGACAAACAGCGATCTGGCGCGTGGTGCGTAGCATGGAGCCGATCATGCGGTAATCGAGCAACTCGTCGCGGATCACAAAGCGAAGATCCAGCGGGAGCTGTAACAGCGCTGGTGCGTCCACGAACCCTTCGTGCAGTGGCACGATCACGTATGCTTCATTGGAATCGATGTGCTCGATTCCTTCGATACTGAGATGAACACGCAACGCGCGCAGTACTCCGCGCCCCCACCATCGTTGTACGCGCGCGAGTGCGCGGTTCGCGCCCATCCGTCCCATTGCACGCGCGATTATGGGTACGGCAACCATCCACATGGCCGAACTCATGAGCACGCGCGCATAGCTTCCCACATCGTGCACCATCACACACCCACCCGGGAGCGAGTACCGGCTGGGCGATTCGATATCCGCCGGTAACGCGCCGGACGGCGGTATGGGCCGACCGGTCGCGATCGGGCGTGCGCGGGCAATGTGCCCGGTCCTCTCACCCGTGGTCTCTAGCTGATTCACGTATTGTACTGCTGCATGGGACCATGCGGCGCAAGCGTCGTTCCGATCAGAGCGGGTTGGGGCTGGTACCCGATCCCGTGCCGATTCGGTGGGGTAAACGGTACTGCGCCGTTACCGCAGTGGTTGCAACATCACGCGCCCGTCCGGCATCCGCGTCAGCACTCCCGAGAATGCTCCAACCAGTACTCGGCGCCACTACATCCCTGCAGAGCGCGACCGATACTCGCGGCCAGATGTTGGCGACGAGCAGCAGCGAGCAGATAATCCCAGCCGCTATGACAACGGTGAGCGCAGTGTCACCGGCACCGATCCAAAAGAGCGAGGGTATGAGCCAGAAGCGTTCGAGTCCCGGAGCAACATGCGCCAAGTCGGTGAGATAACCCGCCGCTGGCAGGATGCCTCGCTTGCCGATCAGGCCATGAATTTGGAACGCGAGTGCGTAGATCGCGGAGAGAAAGATCAGCCCCAGCGCGCGGAGCCACAGCCAGCGGGGCACCAGCCGGCCAGGACTGAACTCGGCCGGGCCGAACAGGTACGCCGCCTTCGTCAGCACGCCTGTAAGTTATAGAGGAAGAGTGCCACGCAGACGCACGAGCGGCTGGCCAGCGACGTGCTGGAAAGTGATGGAGAACACGACGAAGTCCGACAGAGGGCTCGACGCATGATACCGCAACATTTACAGCGCGTCGCACGGAACGCCGCCGCAGCCGTGTTATTTACCGCGTTCGCGTTACTCGCCGCCTGCGGCAAGGGCGACAGCGTCACCGGTCCGGGTGGGATGATGCCGCCACCGCACTATCTGATCATCTTTGTCCACGGCTTGAACGGCAACAGCAGCACGTGGACGACGATGGTGGGCCGCTTCAAGGCAGATGGATGGACCGACCGCGAGCTCGTCAGCTGGTCGTACGACTACAACCAGTCCAACGCGGTCACCGCCCAGCAGCTTGGGGCGAAGATCGTCTCGGTGCTCGCCGCAACTGGCGCCCATCACGTGGACATCATCACGCATTCCATGGGGAGCCTGTCGGCGCGCTACTACGTTCGTAACCTGCTCCCAGGAAGCGACACCGCGACCAAGGTTGACGCGTTCGTCTCACTCGCCGGCACCAGTCACGGCACCACGCTGGCCGTATTCTGTTCCCCGATTTCGTGCGTGGAGATGCGCCCCGGATCCGCGTTCCTCAACGCACTCAACTCCGTGGACGAGACCTGGGGCAAGTCGCGCTACGCAACCTGGTGGTCGCCATGTGACGAGTTTGTGAATCCGCAGAGCAGCACGATCTTGAGTGGGGCGGTGAACACCCAGACCGCGTGCCTGGAGCATAGCGTTTTGCACGAGGATCTGACGGTATACATGCAGGTGAGGGAGTGGGTGAAGCTGACTCCATATGGCCTCTAGCCTTCCGCTATCGTACATGTCCTATACACTATCCTTCGTACTCTGCTGCACCGTCGCGATTGCCGCGGCCGTCCCAGCGCAGCAGTCAGCTGCGCAGAGGCCGCGAGCGCGTGACCTCGGCGTTCCCATCGGCGGTGAAGCGGGGCCGCTCGACGCGATCACTGACGTTGCCGGTGTGGAGGTCGGTGAAACAACACTCATCTCCGGTGGTGGTAAACTCATCGTTGGCAAAGGGCCGGTGCGCACCGGCGTCACTGTAGTTCACCCGCGTGGCAAGAACAGCGTGGATCCCGTGTTCGGCGCATGGTTTACGCTGAACGGAAACGGTGAGATGACCGGCACCACGTGGCTGCAGGAGAGCGGCTTCCTGGAAGGCCCCATCGCGATCACCAACACGCACAGCGTCGGAGTGGTTCGTGACGCTATCCTACAGTGGCAGTTCGCGCCCGGGCACAAGTCGTTGCAACCGTGGGGACTTCCAGTCGTCGCGGAGACGTACGATGGATCACTGAACGACATCAACGGCTTTCATGTGACGCCGCAGAATGTGTTCGCCGCGCTGGACGGCGCACGCAGTGGTGTTGTGCCATCCGAAGGCAACGTTGGCGGAGGGACCGGTATGATTTGCCACGGCTTCAAGGGTGGCACCGGTACGGCATCGCGCCGAGTTACGGCGCAGCAGGGTGGTTACACCGTGGGCGTGCTGGTGCAGTGTAACTATGGCACCAGACGCGAGCTCCGCATCGCCGGTGTCCCCGTTGGACAGGAGATCACGGATCTCACACGTTGTGTCGCGACGCGCGATACTACAGTGCAACCGCGTGCTCCGCGTTGCGCTGAGACGGCTGCCGCGAGTGCCGGGAGTGCCGGGAGTGCCGCAATGGTTCCAGCGCGCTATTCAGCGGCGTCCTCACCGGACGCTTCAGCGCAGCTGCCTCGCGATGACGGAGCGGGCTCGATCATCGTTGTGGTCGCGACTGACGCCCCGCTATTGCCGCACCAGATCAAGCGCATCGCCACGCGAGTCGCCCTCGGCGTCGGCCGCATGGGCGGAATGGGTGAAAACAGTTCGGGCGATATCTTCGTGGCGTTCTCCACCGCCAACCCGCACGCGGCGACAGACAGTGCACCGCATCTGGTCATGCTTCCCAACGCACAGATGAACCCGCTCTTCACTGCCACAGTACAGGCCACGGAGGAGGCGATCGTGAACGCGCTGCTCGCCGCCAACACCATGACGGGCGCCGACTACACGCGCGTGTACGCGATCCCGATCGACCGCCTGCGCGCCGTGATGGCGAAGTATGGGCGGCCGCTCAAACAATAGTGAGCGGCCGTCATTCGAGTCACCGTCCTTCCCGTAGGCTAAGAGCTGACCGACCTCACACTGAACGGCGGCGTCGTCACGTTCAGCGCGGGACGCTGCCCGTTCTCAGGATCGGGCGCGTTCTCAATGGTCGGCTCCGGCAGCGCAACTCGGTACAAACCAGTCGGTAGGTTCTGTGGCAAACGATAGCCGAGCGGCACACTCCGGCCGGCGCCCAGATAGGCCAACTCCAGAGTACAGACTTTGGCAGGTCCGTCAACTGTGCTCCAGCTGCCATCCTGCTGTTGGCCTTGCAACACGCTCTGACAGCGAGAATACGCGTATTCCACGGAGATGTTGCTTACATTCTTGAGCACATAGGTCACCGCCTCGCCCGGCAGGTATGCGTCTCTCGTGAGCGTCGCCTGAACACGCTTTCCAGGCCCGGGGTCGCTCACGTTACCGGCACAAGCAGTTCCCAGCAGCGCTGTTGTGGTCAATAACATGAATATTTGCCGTCGCATTGCGTTTCTCATGTCTCCTGGATAACAGCTAAGGAACCGCTATAGCTTCGTCCACTAGCACCGAAGGGGATCCCGCGACCGCCCCTACCTGCTCCACTCGAACATGATTGACATCGGACGGTACCTGTGTAACAGTCGCGACAAGGCGGAACGTCGCCAGTACAGCGGCACACACTGGTGCGTTCCTGGAAGCGGTAAGCCGTACGATCAGAGTGCCGCCAGATATCTGCTGCCTCGCGGAGATATCGTAGCATGGGTACGGAGTCGTCAGATATCCGGTGACGGTAACAGTCGCTCGGGTAACAGCCACAGTCGCCGGCGGCAACAGCGGACCGGCCACGGAGGCTGGCGATACGCTCAGTTTCACCGTGGGATTCGCGGGATCTGTCGTTGAGTGACAAGCTAGGGTAGCAGCCGCGGCCAACACTGTCGCGAGGCCAGGCCGCCAGTTACGGCGCAGTCTAAAAGGCGATCCCATCAGGCTCTCCATTTCTCAGTGTACGGTAACGCGAAAGTGCCCGACCGATCCATACTCCGCGCCCGTGGCATTCACGTCGGCCTGGCCCGCCGCTCGTGCGGTGACTACACCGGATGTGGTCCCAACGCTCACGATCGACGAATCGGTTGAGTGCCACGTGAACGTGTCGCTCAACTGCTTCCGCCCGCCGCAGCCCAGGATCAGCGCCGCCAGCATGCCGAGGCAGAGCGCCCTCACCGGGAGCACCCGGTGCCGCGAAGGAGCGAAGTCGGGCGTGCTTGGTGTCCGCATGAGCATCTGGTAACTGTCTTCCGTGAGATTCACGTTGTAATGATAAGACCCCGGCATCAGCG
>JBPCNJ010000168.1:0-5434 GCA_051001375.1 Gemmatimonadaceae bacterium | reverse complement strand
CCTTGAAGGTGTCGCGCACCTCCGCCTCGCCGAGCACCACTTCGCGCTCTTCGGGACGAAGCATGCCTTCGAGGGCAAGCTTAACGTCTTCCACGGCCTCGTAGATGATCTTGTAAAGCTTGATTTCCACGCCCTCGCGCTCAGCGGCAGAGCGGGCGTTGTTGTCAGGACGAACGTGGAAGCCAACGATGATTGCACCAGCGGCGCGCGCGAGCAGAATGTCGCTCTCCGAGATTGCACCGACGCCGCGGTGGATGACCTCGACGCTGACTTCGGGCGTCGACAGCTGCCCCAGCGCGTCGGCAAGCGCCTCGGCCGGACCGCCCTGGTCCGCCTTGATAACGATGCGAAGTGCGCGTGGCTGGCCGGCCGCGGTCGCAGACATGAAGTCTTCGAGCGAGACCGCGCCCTTCTGCGTCCGGCGGCTGCGTGCCTCGCGGTCGAGCCGCTGACGACGCTGGGCGATCTCGCGCGAAGCCGCTGCATCTTCGACCTCGATGAACTGATCGCCGGCCATCGGAACGCCACCGATGCCGAGTACCTGGACCGGAATTGCCGGACCCGCCGACTTGACGTGACGGCCGCGCTCATCGAGCAGCGCGCGAACGCGTCCGGAGTACATGCCGCAGATGAAGTTGTCACCCACGTGCAGCGTTCCGTTCTGAATGAGAACGGTAGCGACGGGTCCCTTGCCTGGATCGAGTTGCGCTTCGACCACCGATCCAACGGCACGACGGTCCGGGTTGGCTCTGAGGTCCAGAATTTCCGCCTGCAGAACTATTTCCTCCAGCAGATCTGGAACGTTCTGGCCCGTCTTGGCCGAAATTTCGGCGGAGAGAGTGGTGCCACCGAACTCTTCCAGCACAACACCGTGTTGAAGCAGATCCTGCTTCACCTTCATGGGGTTGGCGCTCGGGAGATCGATCTTGTTGATCGCGACAATCATCGGCACGCCAGCGTTCTTGGCGTGCGAGATGGCCTCGATGGTCTGCGGCATCACCTGGTCGTCGGCGGCAACAACGAGCACGACGATGTCGGTTACCTGCGCACCGCGCGCGCGCATGGCCGTGAATGCCTGGTGACCCGGTGTGTCCAGGAAGGTGATCTGGCGCTCGTTGGGCAGCGACACGTGATACGCACCGATGTGCTGCGTGATGCCTCCCGACTCGCCCGCCACGACCGTCGCCTTGCGGATATAGTCCAGCAGCGACGTCTTACCATGGTCAACGTGACCCATGATCGTCACGACTGGTGGCCGGGGAATGAGATCCTCGGCCGTGTCCTTCTCCATCAACGATTCTGTATCGGCGGCGTACTCGTCCTCACGGACTGCCTGGAAGCCGAACTCACCAGCAATCAACTCGATCTGGTCGAAGTCGAGGCGCTGATTGATGGTGATCATGAGGCCGAGGTTCTTGAAGGCGAACGCGACAATCTGCGTGGCGGGCACTTTCAGCTGCTGTGCCAGCTCGCTCACTGTTACGAACTCATTCACGCGAACCGTCTTGCGCTCCTTCTCGACCGCGGCACGACGCTGCGTCTCGAGTTCCTCACGCGAGACCGGCTCCTCGCGACGCGGCGCACCCTTGCGCGATCCACCGCGCATGGTGGTCATCGTCTTGAAGATGTTTGCGGACACCGCTTCCTGATCGACGCGGCGGCCGCGGCGTGCACCGCGCGCGCGATCTGCCTCACCCGGGCGGCGATCGTTGCCCGTGGGACGCGGACGGCTCTCGCGTGACGGTCCGGCGGGAGCGCCGCTGTTCGGAGATGCGGAGGCGACTGGGCGAGGCGACATGGGACCGGAGCCCTGTCGCGGGCCGCCCGGGCCGCTCGGACGCGGACGCGGCTGACCACCCTGCGACGCCGAGCGCGGCGGAGTGGCGCTGGCGCGCGGTTGTAGCGGTGGCAAGGGCATGGGGCGTGGTCTGCCCGGGCTTCCGGCGCCGTTCTGGTTTCCTTGCGCAGCTATCGGCGGAGCCGGGGGCGTTTCACGCGCAGCCGGCGGAGCTGCCTGCGGTGCTGACGCTGCAGGCGGCGCGACGGGTGGGACAGGGCGCGGAGGTGTTGGTGACGGAGCTGCCGTAGGGGCGGATAATACTGGCGCTACTGGCGCAGGCCGCTGTGGCGCGGATGGGCGTTGTGGCACCGGTGCTGCCGCCGTCGGTCGCTCCTGCTGGTTCTGCTGCTGGTTCTGCGGTCGGTACGCAGGCGGTGGCGGAGCGGTTGGGCGGGCAACGGGTGTCGGGCGCAGCGGAATCGGCACTGGACGCGGGATCGGCTGTGCAGGCATCGCGCCCGCGGCCGAGGCTGGGTCAACCGCCGTTGGCGGCGTAGCTGGCGTGGCAATGACCTCCGTGACCGGTACTGCGGCGGGCTTTGGCGGCTCGGTGGCTGTCTGCGCATTCACCGGCTGCGGTGCGGGATCAGGAGCGGGTTCCGCACTGGCAGAAACTGCAACTGGTTCCGTGTGTTCCGGCTCGCTATGGCCGGCCTCGGGCGCTACTTCGGCAGCCCGGCGGCGACGGACAGATGGCGCTGGCTCGGGTGCGGCCTCGGCCACCTCCGGCTGCGTCGGCGTGGAGCGCCGACGACGTCCGCCGGCCGGAGCGGCAGGCGCCGCAGATCGCGCGCGCTTCTCGCGCTCCCAGCGTGCGCGCACGCGCGCAACCTGATCGTCCGTCAGCGGACTGACGTGACTGCGCACAGGGATGTCCATCTGACGAAGAATATTGATCACATCGTCAGCGGAAATCCCGAATTCACCCGCCATATCCGTTACGCGCAGCTTACTCACCCAAATTCTCCCGGTCCTCGTGCGCGGCTCTTATTCCGCGCGCCAACTTCGCATCAAGCACGCCCACGACAGCCGTCGTGGCGCGCCCAACGGACCGGCCGAGTGCCTCGGCCGAATCCGTTGCAATCATAGTAACACCCCGCGCCATGAGGAGCGGTACAATCTTGTCCCTACTGTTTACCGCTGTGTCAGCGGCCACAATGGCGAGCTTCAGATCACCCTTGAACGCAGCCTCCCGCGTCCGGTCAACACCGACCGTCACGAGCCGGCCTCTGAGGCCGAGGCCCAGCAGTCGCAGGATCTTGGGGCTCCCAGCGCTCACGGTTCCGACGGTCGCTCCCCTTCCCCTTCCGCGTCGCCGTGCTGAGCTTCCGGCGAAGCTTCAGAATCGCCGGGCTCTTCAGCCGACGCAGATCCGTCGGGCGTCGCGTCGCTCGGTGCCGCTTCGTCCGGCGCATCGATCGTCAGCTCATCAATAATGCTCATGAGCCGATCGGCGTCATCGATCATGATCCCCGGCAGCTTGAGCACGTCGTCGCGCTCCAGGTCGAGAATGTCGTCGAGCCTATGGTATCCGGCGTTCTCCAGAATCGCAACAGTTGCCGGCGGCAATCCCTCGATCTCGCTCAGGTTCGGATTGGTAGCGTCCGCCTCACCCTCTAACGGCGCGAACGGCAGCGTCTCAGCGGCACGCTCCATCCACTCGCGGCTGGAATACAGATCGATTTTCCAACCCGTTAGCTCGGAAGCGAGCCGGACGTTCTGGCCGTTCTTTCCTATGGCCAGTGAGAGCTGATCTTCGTCAACGATTGCCTGGATCGTCTTACTGGCCGGATCGCTGAAGACGCGAGCGACCTTGGCCGGCGAAAGCGCGAGCCGCGCGAATCGCTCCGGGTCCACAAACCACGGGACGATGTCGATCCGCTCTCCGTTCAGCTCGTTGACCACTGCCTGCACACGGGCGCCTTTGACGCCGACACATGCGCCCACCGGATCGACCGCATCATCACGGGAGAAAACGGCAATCTTGGTACGGCTGCCAACTTCGCGTGCGACGGCTCTGATCTCGACCGTGCCGGCCTGGATCTCCGGAACTTCGAGCTTGAACAGTGCCATGACGAACAGGCCATCAGCGCGGCTGAGAACGAGCCGCGGCCCTTTGGGCGTCTCCTCAACTTTTTTCAGAACCGCGCGAATCGGCTCACCCTGATGGTAGTGCTCGCGGTGATTCTGCTCACGGTACGGCATCACCGCCTCGGCCTCGCGGAACCGATTGAGCATTACGACGAGTTTGCCGCGCTCAATCTGCTGAACCTCGCCGCTGAGCAGTTCCCCGATACGCGTAACGAACTCGTCGCGAATCTTGGAGCGATCACCCTCGCGGACGCGCTGCAGAATACGTTGCTTGGCGGCCTGTACCGCCGACCGCCCGAACTCGGCGAAGTCGGTCGGAATTTCCATGACGTCGCCGACCTCGAACTCCGGGTCGGTGAAGCGGGCGTCTTCCACGGCAACTTCGCGAGCGGAATCTTCCACCTGTGCGACGACGGTCTTGAGAAGAACGATGCGGATCGTGCCGCGCTCCTCATCGATGTCGACCTCGGCCTGCACCGGGCCGCCATGCTTCTTTGCGAGGGCGGCCAGAATTCCGTCCTGCAAAAGATCCCGGAGCTCGTTGCGATCCATTGACTTGGAATTCGCGAGCTCTCGTATCGCTATCAGGATGTCTGCCGAACCGACTGCCATCGTCCTCTACCTCTTCCAGTTAATCTCGGAGTCGTCGCGGATCCCCGGCGACGATACCTCGAGCGTATAAAACTCGCCCAGCGATTTCCCGGCATCGAGCTGCTCCTCGATAGCACGGGAAGCCTGCGCACAGTCACTAACAGAGACGGCCTCCGCGTCCTGGCGCGCTATACGCACCTCGAGGATCGGACGGCTCCGTGTGCCGCGCTGCAGGATACTGAAAACATCAAACCCAAGTGGCGCAACCGCTTGTGCGACAACGTCTTGCAGAGCCGGGTTCATGTGATTTCTAGGCTGGTAATACCAATAAAAAAATGTGGGGGACCATCCCCACATTGCACAGCCCACACGAATGTGGGCCGTCTCTGTAATGTAGCCGCCGCTGGGCAAAAAGCAACTCGCCCGCTACAACTTTCGCGCCATCGCGACTATGCGCGCCACCTGCTCTGCCTGGGTGAGATAGGTCGTGTCGACAATTACGGCGTCCATCGCCTGAACGGTATTGGTTGCGTCGCTCGCATCGCGCGCGACCAGCTGCCGTGTCTCGTCGGCTATCTCCGCGTCGGTAGCGCGGCGGCTAAAGCGCTGGTGCAACCGGCGTCGGGCACGCTCCCATGGGTCCGCGACCAGAAAGATCTTGAGCTGAGCGTCCGGAAAAACAACGCTCCCCATATCGCGTCCGTCGACCACGACGTTCCCGGTTTCGGCGATTCGGCGCACTTCGGCATTCACCTGAACTCGTACCTCCGGCAGCTGCGCCACTTTGGACACCGCCGCGGTGACCTCGTGCGATCGGATGTCGGACGCACCGAGCCGGCGCGCAGCCTCTTCACGGTACAGAGCGCCGGAATCGACGTGGCGGTATCCAAGCTCATCGGCCACCCACGCAGC
>JBPCNJ010000167.1:0-6570 GCA_051001375.1 Gemmatimonadaceae bacterium | reverse complement strand
GCGAGAGCGAGAACGGACCTGGCGCGTGCGCACACGCAGTACGAGGCGCGGCAGCAAAGCGTCGGCGAGGCAGCCGAGGCGTTCCAACTCCCGACATTGCGCTTCTCGCGTGGGCTGTCGAAGCAATTGGAAGTAGCCGACGCTCAGATCGCGTTGACAACCGCCGAGACGAATGAAGCCCGTTCTCTATATGACGTTTACATCGCGGCTGCAGCTCTTGCGCAAGCACAGGGGCGGCCGCTGCCACTTCCGTCGAACACCCATGTTGCAGATACGATCCCGCCTCGCTAACGGCTGCCTCGCCGCGGTTTTCGCGGCCGTAGCCATTGTTGGCTCGGGCTGCGGCAAGGGTGCTGAAGACGCGAAGGCAGCGAATCCCGGAGCGCCCGGTCGCGCCCGCGCGCCGCGCACGGTTGTGATCGCACCGTCGGACGTTTCCGTCGCGCAGACGGCGCCCATTTCGCTAGGCGTGGCCATCACCGGACCGTTGCTTCCGATCGAAACGGTAGACGTACGCGCGCGGATTGATGGTGATGTGACGGGCGTGTACGTGCGCGAAGGCCAGCAGGTAGCGAAGGGTGACCTGCTGGCGCAGTTTGAGGCGGTCGCGGAACAGAGCAGCGCAGCTAGCGCGCAGGCCGGGAGCGCCGCCGCGCGCGCGGATCTGTCGCAAGCACAATGGAGTTTGAAGCAGACGACGGACCTGTATCATGCGGGCGCAGTTTCGGAGGCAGATTACCGCACAGCGCAGCAACAGGTCAACGCCGCTAGCGCTCGAGTGGCGGCGGCGAACGCGACCCAGAGTGCAGCTTCCATTACGGCGCGTGACACGCGCGTGACAGCGCCGATCGCAGGTATCATAGCGACAAAGACGGTGGACATTGGCGAGCACCTCGCGCGTGGTGCACCGATGTTCACGCTGGTTCGCAATCTCACATTGGAGCTCGCCGCGACAGTGCCTGAACGTCAAGCGTCGATGGTTAAGGTGGGGCAGCGCGTGACGTTCTCAGTGCAAGGTCAGGATCGCGTCGGACGTGTCGCGCGCGTGAGCCCGACGATCGACCCCGCGAGCCGTTCGATCACGGTGTACGTCGACGTGGACAATGCTAACGGTGCCCTCAAAGGAAACAGTCTCGCCACTGGCACGGTGCTCGTGACCACGGTAAACGGAGCGCTGGTGATCCCGACGGCGGCACTGCACCAGGGCGCTGACAGCGGGCAAACTTACGTCTACAGGATCAACACGGGCGCGGTGGAGCAGAGGAACGTGGCGGTTGGCATTGTGGACAATCGTGCGGGCAAAAGTCAGATCACATCCGGACTGAACTCGGGCGACAAGCTGATCTCCGGAAACGTTGGCACACTCTCGGCCGGCGCAAAGGTACAGGTAATTGGGGGCGACCGCTCAAAGGCGGGGAGTAGATAATGTTCATATCAGACGTTTCGATCAAACATCCTGTATTCGCCACCATGATGGTGGTGGCGCTGGTAGTGCTTGGCGTGGTCTCATACCAACGTTTGGCCATCGACGAGTACCCCGACATTACGTACCCGATCGTGATTGTGCAGACCAGCTATCCGGGCTCCTCGCCGGAGGTGATGGAGCGCGATATTTCCCGTCCGATCGAAGAGGCACTCAACACCGTACAAGGGATATACGAGCTGACATCGACGTCGCTCGACGGTATCTCGCTGGTTCGCGTTCAGTTGAATCTTGGTGTCGACGTTCTTGCGGCGCAGCAGGATGTGCAGGCCAAAATAGCACGCATACGCCGGTCGCTGCCGCCGACGATCGAGGAGCCAATTGTGGCGCACTTCGATCCGAATGACTCGCCTATCATGTCGATCGCCGTGCAGAGCCCTTCGCGGCCCGTGCGCGAGCTGACGGATCTGGCGTCGCAATCGATCACACAGCGGCTGGAAGCGGTGACAGGCGTTGCGGCTGTCAACCTTTCGGGCGGCGAGGAGCGGACGATACGAATCCAGCTGAACCCCGACGCAATGCGCTCATACGGAATCACGCCGCCCGAAGTGATGACTGCTCTGCAGCGCGAAAATCAGGAGGTCCCGGCCGGTCGTATCGATCGAGGTTCAACGGAGACGCTCGTTCGTATTCGCGGCCGAGTGGTTGATCCCAGAGCATTTGGAGATGTTGTCGTCGCGGTTCGCAGCAACTCCCCAATACACCTGCGAGATCTTGGAACGGTGGTCGATGGAACCGCCGACAAGCGGACGGCCGCGCTCCTCAACGGCGCGCCCACCGTAGCATTGGACATCCAGAAGATTGCCGGATCCAACACCGTCGCGGTGGCCGATTCGGTGCGGGCCGCGGTTGCGGATCTGGAGGGCGTTGTCCCCACGGACGTGAAGCTGACCGTAATCCGGGACGACTCGCAAAGAATCCGCGATTCGCTGGCGGATGTGCAGCTCAACATCGTGCTCGGTGCGATTCTCACGATCGCCATTGTTTACCTGTTCCTCAACTC
This sequence comes from Gemmatimonadaceae bacterium, assembly GCA_051001375.1. GTDB lineage: Bacteria > Gemmatimonadota > Gemmatimonadetes > Gemmatimonadales > Gemmatimonadaceae > Fen-1247. The sequence goes on along the minus strand of JBPCNJ010000167.1, from coordinate 4,084 downwards.
GTGGCGCTCAACCATCATCACGGGGCTCACTCTTCCAGTGAGCGTGATCTCCGCGTTTTTCATCATGTGGTTGTTCCACTTCACGGTGAACACCATGACGTTGTTGGCGTTGTCACTGGCGATCGGACTGCTGATCGACGACGCCATTGTCGTGCGAGAAAATATCGTGCGACACGTACAGATGGGTAAGGATCACGTGCGCGCCTCAATGGAAGGCACTGACGAGATTGGAATGGCGGTGATATCGACAACGCTCGCGGTAATGGCCGTCTTCATCCCCGTGGCGTTCATGGGCGGAATTATCGGCAAGATATTCTTCCAGTTTGGCGTGACCGTGGCGTTCGCGGTACTCGTGTCGCTGTTCGTTTCATTCACGCTTGACCCGATGCTGTCGAGTGTGTGGCCCGATCCTGAATTGGAGCACGAAGCGGGACACGACGGCGAGGTCAACTACAGCAAGGTTCGCAACCCGATACGCAAGGTTGCGCTCAAATTCAACGCCTGGTTCGAGCGGATGGCCGACGGCTATCCATCGTGGCTCGCGTGGGCGCTCAAACATCGTGCGATCATCATCGGTGGCGCGGTCGCATCAGTCGTCGTCGCGCTGGCGATAACATCGAAGCTCGGATTCACTTGGCTCCCGGATACCAACTCTGACGAGTTCAACGTTAGAGTTGCTACCGCACCTGGCTCCACGCTGGGCTACACTGTCGACCGAACGCAGCAGGTGTCCAGCTTCCTGCGCAAGCAGCCAGAGGTACAGTTCACGTACACCACGATCGGCTCGGGGCTGCGCGGCACTCCCAATGCCGGTTCGATCTACGTCAAGCTCAAAGCCGCCAACGACCGCTCCGCATCGTTGCAGGACATTCAGAATCGACTGCGTGGAGCGCTCAAGCGAGTGCCCGGGATAACGCCGGTGATCCAGAACGCTTCGTCCATCTTCGGCGGCCGAGGACAGCCGATCCAGATTAACGTGCAGGGGCCAGAGGAGTCGCGGCTCAAGATATCGGCCGCGCAAGTTCTTGAGGCCATAAGGAGCGTCCCGGGCGTGGCGGAGCCGAACTCGAGCGACCAGGGTGACATACCGCAGTTGAACGTGGACGTTGACCGTGAGCGAGCCTGGGCTTCCGGGGTGGGCATCGCCGCCGTCGCGAACACGCTTCAGCCACTCTTCACCGGCCAGCGTGCAACGCAGTGGGAGGACAGCAACGGGTTCTCGCACAACGTGATCGTGGTGTATCCGGATTCGCTCAGGCAATCGGTAGACAACGTCTCGTCGATTCCGATCGCGAGCTCCAACGCCGACCCGTCGTCGGGACGTCCGATCATCGTGCCGCTGTCGCAGGTCGCGGACGTGAGTCTTGCGGCGGGACCGCAGCAGATCGACAGGCGCGCCCTGGAGCGGCAGATATCCATCTCCGCCGGCGTACTTCCCGGCTACAATGTGGGTGATGTCGCGCAACAGGTGCAGAAGGCGATTGACGCCGTTGGCTTACCCGCTGGCTATCACACCGTGTTTGGGGGTGATGTGCGCAATCTGAATGAGACAAAGGGATACATCGGCGCCGCGCTGCTGCTGGCTGTCGTGTTCATCTATCTGATCATCGCATCGTTGTTCGGCTCGTTCCTCCAGCCGTTCTCGATTCTCATGTCGCTGCCGCTCAGCTTCATCGGCGTGGCGCTCGCGCTGCTGCTCACCCATAGCAACCTGAACATCATGAGCATGATCGGAATCATCATGCTCATGGGGCTGGTCGTGAAGAACGGCATCCTGCTCGTAGACTTCACGATCCAGAGTCGAGAGAGTGGTACGGACCGGTTGGAAGCACTGCTGCACGCCGGACGCACTCGCATCCGGCCGATCATCATGACGTCAACCGCGATGATCTTCGGAATGATTCCACTGGCTCTTGCACTCGGACCGGGCGCGGATCAGCGTGCGCCGCTGGCGCGCGCCGTAATTGGTGGGCTGATCACATCGACGGTGCTGACGCTCTTCGTCGTCCCCGTTGCGTACACGCTGATCGAGGACGGGATCGCGTTCACCAGGCATACAGCGCCCGATAAAATTCGCGGTTTCGGAGCACGACTTTCACGTACTCGCGGGTCTCGGCGAACGGTATCCGCTCAGTAAACATCTCCGGGTCGTCCGCGCCGCGCTTCTGCGCCCAGCGGGAGACGCGCGACTGACCGGCGTTGTAGGCGGCGAGCGCGCGTGGCAGATCCGGCTGGTTCCGGATGAGCGGCGCCAGATGCCGCACGCCGAGCGTGACATTGATGCCGGGATCATACAGCATGGATGCGGACCACGGCGCGATCCCGGCAGCGATCGCGATGGATTTTGCCACGTTCGGCATCAGCTGCATCAACCCGCGCGCTCCGGCGGAGGATGTCGCGCGTGGGTTGAAGCTCGATTCCTGGCGGATGAGCGCTGCAACCAGCGCCGGGTCGATGTCCGCGGCGCGAGATTGCACGATTATCGTGTCGCGCACGGCGATGGGGTAGATCAATCGGAATACCGCGGCTGACGGCCGTTGCGTCACGAGCGCGCGGCGCCCGAGCGCGATCGCCTTCCCTGTCTGATCGCTTGCGGCGAACGCGGCCGCGGTCGCCAGCAGTCGCGCCGAATCAGAGGGTGCATCACGGAAGAGGCGCTCGTTCTCAAACTGAATCTCCGCGGCCATTCCGAGCTGCCGCAGAAGACCGACGCGGACCACCGCGCTGTCCACAGCGGCCACCCGAGGGTAACCGGCCGATACGCCGGCCGCGTGCAGGCTGCGTGTTCCCAGTCTGGCCGCGGCAATGACCGCGTAGTACGAGGTGGAGTCGCGACCAATGACATCTTTCCACGCCAGACGCGCAGCTGCCGTATCCCCGAGTGCCTGGCGCGCGCGACCACGCCAGTACGTCGCGGCACCTGCATAGTCGGGCGAAGTAACAAGGCTGCCCAGTTCACTATCCGCACGCGCGGGTTGGCCCAGGATGAGCGCGATCAACGCGGCGTTGAAGCGTGCGGCCGAGGCAAAGCGGGTGGTCGGAAATCGCCGTACCACGTCGAGCAGGAGCGTGCGATCGGCAGCGTCGTCGCCGTCGTCGGACGCAAGATCGGCCAGAAGGCTGAGTGCGGCCGCGGCGGTTGTGTCGGATCCGAGCGCAAGCTCGCGCAGGGTCGAACGTGCGCGCGAAGCGTTGCCTGCGCCGAGCAGCGCGAGCGCACCCTGGTACTGCGCCGCATGTGACAGCGCAAGTGGCGAGTTGATGCTCATGAAGACAGAAGCGGCACGACCGTCCAGATTGGCGCGCGCGAGCGCAGTCGCGTACGCGAACCGGTCTTCGGGCGCGAGGCGCGCGACAGTTCCCGCATGCTCGAACCCGATACGCACCCTGGCCCACGCCCCGGCGCGTGCTGCGGCTCTCGCTATCGTGATCTGCTCGGAAGCAACGGGCCGCGGGAAGAGCTTGTCGAACAGCGCGTACGCATCTCGCAACAGCTCTGGATCGGCGGAGGTCGCGATGAACTGGACAAGATCGCGTCGCACCGAGTCCGTACTGGCGGGTGCCGTCGCGAGGGCGGCACGAAGTCGCAACACGCTGACCGGAGCGGCGAGAGCGCGGTAAGCGCGCAACGCGCCGGCGAGATCACTAAAACGCTCGCGCGCCCGCGCTTCGACCCACGGTATACGGTCACGCGCGACCGCAATGTCTACGCGTTTGTACAGCCGCGTACGCTCGGCGCTATCCGCTGTCTCTGAGGCAGCCCGGAGATACAACCACCCCGCGATCTCCGGCTCATCCGCGGCGCGTGTGCGCCACGTCGCGGCCGGGACCGCGGATGCTGCTACAGCCGCTGCGTTTTGCGCACTAGACTGTCCAGCGGCATCGGCGCTCCCCGCATGTTCACCACAAGCTGCGATCCAGGCGAGCGCGCCAATGCGCGCCAGCCGCGGAAACAGCCTCAGCGCCAAACGTATCCGTCTCTCGCCAACAGGACGTCTGCTTCTTTGGGACCCCAAGTTCCCGCCTCGTACGTGGGGATCTGGCGATCGGCGCGACTCGCCCAGAAGTTGAGCAGCGGATCGAT
>JBPCNJ010000166.1:0-2972 GCA_051001375.1 Gemmatimonadaceae bacterium | reverse complement strand
GTGCAGGTCTTCCTGCCAGTTGTTGTAGTGGCCGCACTCCGCAAGCTCATCCCGTCGCACGCGCCCGTTCTCGATGGTGGGATAAGAGCACTCGATGCCGGTGGCGAACATGAAGTTCCGCGGCGTCCCGGTGGGTAGCCCGCTGCCATCGGATCCGGCAGCGCCACCGTACTTATCGCCGGAGGAGTCGAGGTCAGCATGTTTGATCGCATCGAGGAACCCCTTCTTTGCCATGCTATGATTCTCCGCGGCTGCGCCGTTCCAGATACTTGTCTGCCGTGCGGAGTGCCACGGCCATGATCGTGAGCGCGGCGTTGGCGATGAGTGCGCTCGGGAAGGTCGAGTTGTCCGAGATGTACAGGTTCGGGATGTCGAACGCGCGACCGTCCGCATCCACTACAGCGCTCGCGGGGTCCGTTCCCATGCGGCAGGTCCCGATGATGTGCGCCTGCCTCGAATAGTGCCAGATGTCGTGCGCGCCGGCGCGGCTCCAGATCTCCCGCATAACGCGGTCGGCATGCGCGACGAGCCGGTTCTCATTGTCGCCGTACGTGAAGTAGATGCGCGGCTTGGGCAGTCCTCGGTCATCCAGCTCGCTCGACAGCTCCATGTAATTGCCATCTGATGGAAGGCATTCGCCCAGGATGTTGATCCCGGCCGCGTGGTTGTAACCGCGCATGTGCTCACGCAGGGCAGTGCCCCAGATCTGGCGACTTCTAGCGAACTGCGCGGCGTAGGTGACGGGCATTATCCCGATGCTCTGCAGTAGATACCCACCGGCGAAGTCGGCATCCGTGGGCCGGCGCATATCTTCGGAGATCAGTGCGCCGGGCATTCCCTTGAATGGACGCACGAACTCGTCGAACTGTCCCCAGATCTCAAGCCCCGTGTGCGCCATGAAGTTGCGTCCCACCTGACCGCTGCTGTTCGCGAGCCCGTTTATGAGCAGAAAGCGCGGGGTCTCGATGGCGCCACCGCAGAGAAAGACCGAGCGGCAACGCTGGCGTTGCTCGACGCCCTCGTGCACGTAAACGACCCCGCTTATGCGGCCACCGCTGTCCATCTCGCATCGCGTGGCGAAACACTCAGGGCGGAGATCCGCTCCGTGCGACAGCGCGAGCGGGATGTAGGTAACGTCCATGCTCCCCTTTGCACCCGTGTTGCACCCAGCCTCGCAGAAGCCGCGGTTAACGCACGCTGCCCGCCAGCCGACGCCGGCTTGGTAGTACGAGCCGGACAGCGACGCGTTCGCAGCCGGCGAGGTTCTGATCCCGAGCGGAGCGCAGCCGCGCTGCATTAGCCCCGCGGCGCCATTCAGAGGGAGCGGCTCAAGCGGGTACGGCGTGCGGGGTGGACCCCACGGATACGGTGAAGGTCCCGCCACGCCGATGAAGCGTTCCGCCTCGTCGTAGTATGGCTCAAGGTCGTAGTACGTGATTGGCCAATCAACACCAACGCCGAAGTCGGTCCGGAGGTGGAAATCTTCCGGAGCAGGGCGCGGGACGTACGCCGTGAAGTGGAGCGTCGTTCCGCCCACACCGATCCCAGAGTTGTTGTGCCCGAAGTGGACCGGAGTACCGCCCGCGCTCAGGCGCTCGTCGCTCCACGCCAGCTTGCCTTGCTCGCGTTCGTCGGTGGCGAAGTCCGTTGCTGGATTCCAGTGCTTGCCCGCCTCGAGTGCAACGACGGAGCAACCTGCCTGGGCCAGTTTCGCAATCACCGGTGCGCCACCAGCGCCCGTGCCGATCACGACGACATCAACGGGGTCATTCAGAAGGAACGATTTCGGCCCAGCGGCCGTGCGCGCATGTGCGTGGCTCTGTGCGTGGCTCTGTGCGTGCTCAGGCATTGGAGCCACCGGCTTCTGGATCAGGTGCTTCGCCCAGTGCGAGTGGCTCGAAGCGCTCTAATTGGTTGAGGCCGATCCGCTGCCAGCCATGAGCATCGGCGTACCCGGCGAAGCCAATCTCGTCCTGTCCTAGTGGGTGGCTGTAGTACGACGAGGCGAGCTCGGTGAGTAACTCTTCGAAGAATCGGGTCGACGGCATGGTGCTCCAGACCGGCCCTGTCGCGTCACCGCGCTGCACCGCCGCGAGTACTGCGTCCTGCTCCGACCCCCCGAGTGTCTCGAAGCGAGCCTCCACCGAGTGACCTGCAGCGGCGGTCGAGACAGCGCACGCCGCCTCATTCAGCCCCTGGATCGCGCGTCTGAATGCCTCTCCGTCCGGCGGCATACTATCATAGCGCCAGCCATTCCCTTTACCGGCCGCTAGCCGCTGGTCGATAGCGCCGGCCAGGTCTATGGGGTGCTCGCGATCTGGTTGCGGGATAAGACGTGTGCAGACGGCCCCGAGCGTCGCGAACTCCGCGGTTGTAAAGAAATGCGGCTCCGGTGCACCTGGCTTTTCATATGCCGCGATCCTCGCCTCAAGCACTTCTCGCGTTTTAGTCGTAACCAGATCGGTCGTGAGCAAACGCTGTGTGGTTCCGAGCGGGTACTCCGCGTTAGGTGGTCGGTCGGCAGGCGCAGCCAGCGGCTCCGGCAGTACTACGGTGTGAGCTGGACCGGTCGTAGTGCCTCCCGTGTCAGGACTGGTCATGCCGCGACAATCCGCGCTAGTGCAGCTTCGTCGTTCGCTTCCATGGCGACCTCGGCCTTGAGGTTTTCCAGATCTTGCTTCACGCTTGCAACCGCAAGCGTGGTCCCGTTTGCGTCGAATGCGACAGAACAGTCGCGCTTCATGACATCACCATCGATCACCTCGTGATCCCAGTGCTCGGCATGTCCGGCGTAGCGGATGGACACGTCGTAGTGCTTGCGCCAGAAGAACGGTACGGCATCGAATCGCTCACGTGCGCCCAAGATGTTGCGCGCCGCCGTCTGACCCTGCCGCTGCGCGACTACCCAGTGTTCCACGCGAATCGCGTTTCCGGTGTGCGGGTCGGGCCAACGCGCGATGTCGCCGGCCGCG
>JBPCNJ010000165.1:0-3802 GCA_051001375.1 Gemmatimonadaceae bacterium | reverse complement strand
GAAGGTGACCTTTGGCGTGTCGGCTGTGAGGAGCTTGGCCTTCGATTTACCGAAGGAAAATGCGCGGGATCCGCCCTGCTGCATCTGCTTGAACAGGAAGATCCAGAAGCCGATGAGAAGGAGATACGGCAGGAAGCTGATCAGAAAACCGAACGGCGATGTATGTGCGCCCTCAGCCTCGATCTGGACGTTGTTTTTTTTGAGCTGAGCCAGTTCCTCGTGCGACATTTCGGCCGGCAGAAGCACGGTGAAGCGCTTCACGCTGTGGCCGCTCACGGATACCGGCTCCTTGAACTCGCCGGTGACGTCGTTGCCGCCCTCGACGGTGATCTTACTCATGTTGCAGCGATCGAGCTGCTGGAACTAGTGCGTCCAGATGATCTTGGACGCGGCGTCTGCGCCGCCACCCGAGGAAGTGATGAACACGACCGGGATGAGCAAGAGCAGCACCCAGAGCGCGAGCGTCTTGGAAAACTTGGCCCAGCTAAAGGGCTTCTGCGGGCCATTGCCCGTGGGACGTGTGAGCGCCATCTATTCTAGGCTCGCTATGTAGGGCAGGTGACGAAAGTTTTCTGCATGGTCGAGGCCGTACCCGACGAGAAACTCATGCGGGGCGTCAAAACCGACAAATCCGACTTCGTAGCGCAGGTGCGTGGCTATGCGCTTGTGAAGCAAAGCACAAATTCCGAGCGACTTAGGCTGTCGGACAGCCAGTAAGTCCATCAGGACGCCAAGCGTGCGGCCCGAGTCAACTATGTCTTCGACGACGAGGATATGCTTCCCCTCGAGGGTGGTTTCGGGATCATAAAGGAGTCGCACGTTGCCGCTGGAAACGGTGGATTCGCCGTAGCTTGACGCTACGAGGAAATCCACCTGTAGCGGACGCACGATGTCACGAACAAGATCACTGAGGAAGATGAAGCTTCCTTTGAGCAAGCCCAGGACCAGGAGATCGCCGTCCGGGTACGCAGCGGTGATTTCCTCGCCCAATTCCTTGACGCGGGCAGCGATTGTGGGTTCGTCGAAAGCAATGCGCGCGACCTTGCGCCCGGCCAGGCGCGGATCGGCGTTAGCCACAGCGCGCCCGCCGACGGAGGTTAATCGCCTCACGCGACATTGTGACCTCGACGCCGCCGGCCAGCTGAACCGCCTGTCCCGTTTCACCCTCTATAGTAAACTTGGCGAGCCGCTCGGTTCCGCGCCGATCCATGATAATCCCGGCGCGTGCCGCGAGCGGGGGCCACAGGACCTGGAGCGACGTGTGTGGGTAGTCACGCAGAGATCGCCGCGCGAAGGAATGCGTTCCGGCATGATCGGTCATCATTGGAAAAGTAAGTGCGATGGCCTCGATCTGCGCGCGCCAGTCTGCCGCCCGACGTGCGATGCCAAGTAGTTCGAGTCCAAACTGAGGACGGCGCGCCTCGACCGCGGGCAACAGATCCAGGCGTACCCGGTTCCTGAGGTGCCGCCGATCCAGGTTTGATGGATCGGTTACAAACGTGGTTTTGCGCCCTGCGGCGTAGCACAAAATGTCTGAGCGCGAGATGTCCAGGAGCGGCCGAAGGACCGGCGACGACGCCTCCAATCCCGCGAGTCCACGGGCGCCCGCGCCGCGCAGCACCCGCATGAAAACGGTCTCGATCTGGTCATCCCGGGTATGAGCGGTAACAACTCGAGCACGGGCGCGAGCAGCCGCGTCGTTGAGAAACTGCCATCTTTGCCTGCGCCATTCCGCCTCTGTGCCGTGGCCCATCTCATGCGCGGGGGCGGCCCCGCGAACACATCGGATGCGCGCGCGAGCGGCGGTCTGTTGCACGAGCTCGGCCGCGGCCGCGGCTGAGGGACCCGTGCCGTGGTCGAAGGTAGCGACAGTGATGTCACGCCCGCACAGGACGGCCGAAGCTGCGTCCAACATTACCATGGAGTCTACGCCACCTGAAACCGCCAGCAACCACGGCCTCTCGCGCGGAAGCAGGAGAGCGGCGATGCGCGCACGGATGCGTTCCACGCTGCCGAGATGACCCTCCATGGTGTTAAGTTACCGTGTCGCCGCCTGCGGGGCATCGGTCCATTGGGCGTCAATCGCAATTTTCAACAGTCGCTTCCATGCTGCAGGGACATCTGGGAGTCGAGGCGCACGGCCCACTCGGCACACTCTGGGTTTCGATCGCGTTGATCGCGTTCTACATCGGGCTGATCTGGATCAACAGTCTGCTGGGGCTGATGTTAACGCCTCTATTCACGCTTCCAGCAACGCGTCTACTGGACGTCATCAAGAAGCGGAAGGCGAAGAGAGCGGGTCGCACGGAGCAGTAGCTTCGCGGCGGCGGACGCAGCCGAGGTGCTCAGCTCGCGCAGAACGTTTACGGACCCGGGCGCGTATGACCAACAATGCGTAACTGGGTCACGTTCACCGCCGAAATTGTCGCGTTAGCTCTTGTCGCCGCGCCGCTAGCCGCGCAGACTCGTGCTCCGGTCTCGTCAGACACCCTGCGGATGTCGCTAGCGGACGCGGTACAAAGAGCTGACCGGATTGGTGAGGAGGTGCGCATCGCTCGCGCCAACTTGAACGCGACCGGCGCTCAGATCACCATCGCGCGTGCAGCTGGGCTACCGCACATCGGGCTGAATGCGACGGAGAACAGGACCGTCGCCAGCGCTCGCGGTCAGGCCGTCGGGTCGGTGTTCAACCAGCCATACTCATACAACACGTCCATCAGCGGATCGCAGTCGCTGTTTCAGGGCGGACGCGTACTGAACGGCGTCCGCGCGGCCAATGCGGTTACCGCGGCGTCGCGGCAGGATCTGGCGGAGACGCGGTCGGTAATCGATCTGCAAACGCAAACGGCTTACCTGAACGTGCTCTTCACCAACCGCGTCGTGCAGATCCAGCGGCAGGCGTACGATCAGGCCGCAGCGCGAGCGAAGCAGGCGGAACAGTTTCAACAGGCGGGACGTTTCTCTCGTTATGATGTGTTGCGCGCTCGCGTGGAGCTGGCCAACATTGAGCCGCAACTGCTACAAGCTCAGGAAGATGCGCAGGTGGCATTGCTGGAGTTGCGCCGGCTCACCAACGTCCCGCTCACTCAGCCGCTTGCGCTGAGCACGACAATCGACTCGACCGTGATCCGGGACGTGCTCGCGACGGTGGACACGACGGTGGGCGCGGAAAGTCGGCCGGCGCTTCAGTCAGCATCTCAGGTGGTGCGTGCGAGGCAACTCGGTATCTCAGTTGCGCGGGCAGCTCTGCTCCCATCAGTGTCATTCAACTTCAATACCGGCTATAGCGCCTTCCCCGTCGGCGGTGGCGCATTTCCATCCGGCCTCGGCCGGCTAGAAGTCGTGCCCTGCCCGGCGGGCTCGGATCCGACGCGAGTCTGCACACGCCAGAACGGCGGCTTCTTCAGCGACCGTTCGTTTGGCTTCGTGGTATCGTGGCCACTTTTTGACGGCCTGCAAACCAGGGGCGCAATCGATCTCGCCGGCGCGGAGGCGCGGCTCGCCGAAGCTCAGCTTGCGGAGACGCGCGAGCGAGTCTTCAACGACGTCGCGAGAGCGAGAACGGACCTGGCGCGTGCGCACACGCAGTACGAGGCGCGGCAGCAAAGCGTCGGCGAGGCAGCCGAAGCGTTCCAACTCGCAATGTTGCGCTTCTCGCGTGGGCTGTCGACGCAGTTGGAAGTAGCCGACGCTCAGATCGCGTTGACAACCGCCGAGACGAATGAAGCCCGTTCTATATATGACGTTTACATCGCGGCTGCAACTCTTGCGCAAGCACAGGGGCGGCCGCTTCCACTTCCTT
>JBPCNJ010000164.1:0-4762 GCA_051001375.1 Gemmatimonadaceae bacterium | reverse complement strand
GAGCCGAGGCGCTGGCGGGTGCGGTTGTATCGCTGATGCTGATGGGTGCCGCGGTTGGGATCGCGCTCCAGGCAATCGCTCAGATACGTGCTCCGATGCACACGCCAGCGCCGTGGACACTCGCGGTCCTTGTGGTTGTTATCGTGGTCAAGGGACTGCTCGCGCGCGGTGTGTTGCGCGTGGGGGCGGACACCGGGAGCCGCGCCGTGATGGCCGATGCGCAGCATCATATGAGCGACGTGATCACGTCAGTGTCGGCCTTTGTCGGCATCAGCGTCGCTGTGATCGGCGGCAAGGGGTGGGAGTCCGCGGATGGATGGGCCGCACTCGTCGCGTCCGTGGTGATTTTCTACAACGGGACGCTGATGCTGCGTCCGGCGATAGATGATCTGATGGACCGCATCCCCGACGACAACGTGGTGCAGCGCGTCTTCAACGCCGCGCTCAGCGTGGACGACGTGTGCGCCATCGAGAAGCTCAAGATCCGCAAGGTGGGCCTTCACTATGCTGTGGATCTGCACGTGCAGGCCGATCCCGGCATGTCGCTACACGACGCTCATATCGTGAGTGGGAAAGTGAAGGGCGCGATCAGGGGAGCGATGCCGACCGCGAGTGACGTGCTGATCCACATGGAGCCGTACGAGAACTAGTTGCGGAAAGAGCGGCACCGGTCAGCGATGCCGCTCTTCACGCTCTGAGCGTCCATACAGTCGTCTAGCTTGCTACGGCACGAGCCAGATTACGTCCGCGGTATCGCGCCCCACGGGAATATTCTTCGCGAGCTGTATGAAGGCGGCGGAAAACTTGTTGTTTGCGTATCGCGGATCATTGAACCCGTGGATGGCTCCTGCCATGGTCGTATCCATGCTTGCGTGCTCTATGCTACCGTCCCTGGTCGCGATGAACGCGAATGCGCGTTTGGAGCCCGGCGTTGGTGCTGCCGTTTCCCCACCGGGAAACCACTTCGCGATGGCTGCCTGCATTGTTGCGACTGAGACAGTCGCCTGTGCCTTGGCCATGCCACTTGTGAAGGTACCGTGCGTCTTCATCAGCATGCGCAGCGTTGTGAGCGAGTCGCGCGTGGCGGCAAGCGACGCCCTGAGTGCGGAATCGCCCACGGTCTTCGTGCCAGTATCTGCGCCCGCGCGCGCTACCGGAACCGACGTGATCACGAAGTCCTGCGACATTCCAGGGCGCGGGAGCAATACGATAGTGGCCGCGAGCACGCCGATAAGAGCGGTGTAAGCGCCTACGCGCGCGGAACGGTGTGACGGTGTTCGATCGGTCATGGTCCGGATCCTCCATTCGAGAATTGAAGTTGGGTACGACAGCGCGAGCACGGGTACTCGCGCGACATTGCGGCGATGTCCGACCGCAATCAGCAGCGTGGCATAGCGACGCGCATCCCGCGTGCGGGCGAGAACTCGCGCATCACAGTCGCCTTCCACCGCGCGGCGCAGTCCGCGCAACTGGAACCAGAGCGCCGGATTCCACGGCGCTAGCGCCACGACAAGCAATGCGGCGAGTAGCAGCCGCGGATCATGAGCAAGCACGTGCTCGCGTTCGTGCGTCACCGCCAGCGCTATCTCCGCGTCGTCCAGCTCCAGCACCCACGCTGGGAGCACGATCTGGTGGCTGAAGAAACCGACTACCGCGGGCCCCGTGTCGGCCGATACCAGTACCCGCTCGCCGCACACTATCTCACTGCTCCAGGATCTACGCGCCATACGTAGCCGAGTACTGGCTACGGCGAGGGCGAGTAGAAACACGCCGGAAGCGATCGCCCACGCAACCGTGATACTGTTCTGCGTCGCCGCGACCACACTGCTGGTTGTAGCGGCCGCTGGTAACGGTGACGCCTCGCTTACCGTCTGAATCACACGATACGTCGCAGCGGTAACACGTAGTGCATTGCCCTGAACTCCCACCGGAACGCTGCGCGCAACGATTGGCGCCGCGATCGAGCAGACGAACGCGGCTACCCAGCACCAGCGCGTCGGGATCCTGAAGAGCGAACAAATCTGGCTGCACGCGTGTGTGGCCGCTGTGATGAGCAGCGACAGTGCAATCGTGTAGAGCATCCAGGGAATCATCCCTCATTCTCCGCGTCACCCAACCGCTCGTCCAACCGCTCGTCCAACAGCTTTCGCATCCGCCGCAGCTCCTCGTCCGAAAGCCCGCGGTCGCTCACGAGCTGCGTCAGAAGCAACTCAGGTGATCCATCAAAGAGACCGCGCAGCAGCTTGCGCACCGCGCTCCGCTCCGCGTTCTCTCTGGCCACGAGCGCGTGGTACCTGTACGACCGTCCCTCCTCCGAGTGTCCCACATGCCCCTTTTCTTCCAGCGTGCGAAGCACCGTCAGCACGGTCGTGTATGCGAGCTCATCCTCCAGCTCCCGCCGCACCTCGGCCACGCTGCACCCGCCGTACTGCCACAGGACCCGCATTACGTCCAACTCTCGATCGGTGAACTGCACTGACGTCCTCCGGTAACTAGATACCTAGTAGATATTAGAACCATACTCCCGATTCGTCAACTAGACAAATAGTTACAGTAGCGAATGCTGGAGTTCAGGTCGCCTGATCGAGAAATTGCTGCGCTAGATTGCTGCAATGCTGAACACCTCATCCATCGCGCGAAAGGTTCAGCGACCCATGGCCTCCATGGAGTCGTTGCGAGCCGTGACACTGTTAATGCGGCCAGGTTTGTTGACCCTCTCAGCGGCCGTTGTCCTTGCCGGATGCTCGGCCAGCGTCGCCACAGGAACGGCCGACAACGCCATATACAACGGCAGCTACGCCGGCAGCGGGACTATTCAGCGCTCGCCCGCCGGCTACGCCAGCGGCAGCAGCCAGCCGACCACGGTGACGCTGACATTGTCCACGCTTGGCTCTGACTTCAGCGGAACGCTGACCAGCGCACTCCAGTCTGGCCTCGTGAGCTACACGGGCGGTGTCAGCGGCAGGGTAACGCCGACTGGCGGCGACTTCACGTATGTCCAGAGCAGCTGTCAGGGAACGCTGCACGGATCGTTCGTGCTCAACGACGGCGGTACAATCTCCGGATCGGCCGTAGGTAGGGACTGCGAAGCCGGCGCGACCGGTGACAACGTCAGGATTGTGTTCACGAATTTGGTGCGACAGTAAGTGGCGCATATCTTTCGGACCATGAAGACCCCTGGTTTTGTTGCCCGTTGTACCGCTCTGGCTACGATCGTCACTGCTGCGACGATCGCCGCAACTATTGGGGCGTGCGGTGGCGCCGATTCTCGCGATACGGATCGCACCTCGCTGGCCGCCAACGCACCGCACGACGTGATGTACTTCGACTCGACAGCGCTCCCGGCCAAGGTCGCCAGCACGGGCGGGGCGGGTGGCGCGGCGAACGGCGCGGAGATCTTTTCCCGCTGCGCTGTATGCCATCAAGCGAACGGACAGGGACTGGCCGGTGCGTATCCACCGCTGGCCGGTTCCGAGTGGCTGGTGAACAACCCGGAAGTTCCCATCCGCATCGTATTGCACGGGCTACAGGGACCGATCACGGTCAAGGGCACGTCGTTCAATAACGCCATGACGCCGTTTGCCGATCAGCTCTCCGATGCGGAGATCGCCGCGGTGATCAGCTACGAACGCTCCAGTTGGGGCAACAGCGCATCCGCGGTGACGGCGGCGCAGGTGACGGCGGCTCGCACCGCGACCAAGGCGCAGACCGCCCCATGGAACCCCGCCGATTTGCAACCCATGATAAACGGGAAATGACCGTCGACGACGGTCCATCGTAATCGCACCGATCGCCGCGGAAACCAGCCCGCCCCCCGCGGTGTCCAACGCGCATGATCCCAGCGCTCGCCCTCGTCCTGTTCGCGCAGACGACAATAACCGTCGGAGTCGGAACGCCAACAAGCCACCGGGACAGCGTGCGCGCGGCGCAGCACCGCGCACGCCAGGATTCGGTGCTGGCGCGGCATGACTCCCTTCGCATAACAAGAGACTCCGCGGCAAGTGCCAGGCGTCGCGCATCGATCGTACCCGTCACACCGGCACTGCTCGCAACCGCGTTCAAGGACCCCGCCGCAAGGCTGTTGCTCGATCGCGCGCGCACAGCGCGCCTGGCGCAGGATTCGTCGCTCAAGGCATACGACGCTACAACGTACGAGCGGCTCTCCGTTGGGATGAAGCTCGGAAGCTTCGGGCGTGATCGGCTACTGATGCGCACCGAGCGATCGTCCCGCGTGCGATGGGAGCGCGGCAAGGGCGCCGTCATAGATGTTACCGGCGCACGCAGCGCATTACCGATGGTCACCGGCATGCGAACGGCCGTCGATATTGGCGATAAGCAGCTCCCCATTCCGTATTTCCCCGGTCGTGAATCGCTTTGGATCGGCTCAGGGTTGGCCCAGGCAGATGTCAGTGCGAGCTCAATGATCCACCCGCTCGCCGCGGGATCGGAAGCATACTACACGTACGCCACCGGTGATTCGCTGTCGCTGCAACTCCCTGGCGGCCGCAGGATTCTCGTGCGTGAGCTGCGCGTGGAACCGCGCAGGTCGCGATGGAACGTAGTCGTGGGCTCGCTCTGGTTCGACACTGCGAGCGGCCAGCTAGTGCGCGGCGTCTTCCGCATGGCGGAGCCGATGGACCTACTAGCGGTCGCCAAGGAAGAGGACGGGGAAGATCCGAAGAGTGACATCCCGGTGCTCATGCGTCCGCTTTTCACCCCGATGACCGGCGGTGTTGATGTGATCACCGTGGATTACGGTCTG
>JBPCNJ010000163.1:0-3559 GCA_051001375.1 Gemmatimonadaceae bacterium | reverse complement strand
CTTCCGCCGGCCGGTTATCGCTTGCTGGTGAGCGCGGCGACACTTGAGATAGCGCTGGTTGCCCCGGTGCCGCGCCACCGTTCCCCTTACTCAACTCCTCGGCGCTGACTTCGCCCATCGCGATCAGGTTGGATACGGCGCGGTTCGTGGCCCGTGTCTCGGCTGTTGCTATAGCATCCGCGATGGTGATAGTGCGGCGACCCGTAGCCTCGTCCGTTCCGCATGCACCCACGGCCTCGACGCTCTGTCCCCACGGACCGCGGGCACGTACCGTAACCGTTGCCAGGAAGATGTCGCCAAGGATGTCTTTCTGCACCGTCGCTACTTCTGTGGAGATATTGAAGTGTCGGGCAAGCTTACGCCATGCACTCTTACGCTTAAATGTTCTACCACCATCGCGCTGAACATCATTGTCGCCGATCAAAGCGTCGCACGCCCTATCGTAGGCCGCGGCGAGCGCTTTTTGAGCCGCTAGCGCTGGTGCAGACGACACGCTCCCGAGATAATCAGCCATGTCGAACACGTTGACGGTTGCGACGACTTCGCCGCTCGAAGGATCGACGATGTCGTTCCCATGTTTCACTACCGCATTAGTTGGCATCTTACGCCACCTGTTTGATAATTGCGTTCTGACCGATGAAGCGTTCGACGGCTTTAACGTGTTGGCACGTGTTCGATCTGCAATCGATGCAGCACATCATGTCGTTGTTGAAATGCTTGACGTGGAAGTTTTCGTTGACACGATAGTATTCGCCGCCGCTGTTCGATCCGTAGAGTCGAACCGGAAGGGATTCTTTCATTAGGCAGCCCTGGGTGTCGGCGTGGTCGGATCGTCTGCGCGTGTGCGCGTTGCTACGATCCTGCTCACTCGTGGCTCTCTCGGCTGACCGCCGCGGATCAACACAAGCTTGACCGCTGGTGTTGGTGTACCGGGCGGGATGCGGCCCCATGCGAAGATGTGCGCCGCTTTGGATGAGCCGGTCATGCCGACCGCCGCTTGTTGCCGATGCGAACGTGGACCAATTCGTTGTCAGGCCAGATCGCCGACAACGCCCGCTGTGCCCGTATCGCCCGCTGCTCGAACGACTCGCCGCCCGTGATCGCATTGCGTGCCGCTAGCCCGTCAGCGCGTGCTTGATCAAGCCCGTCGTCTGCGGTCTGATCCATTGATCGCGCCATGATGAAATCCTGATGCATCCGCTCAAACTCCATCTCTTCCTCGGCCTGTGCTGCGGCGTCGTAACTCGGCGTCTCGTACCGATCGTCTGCGTTTTCCACCCTTGTATCCTCAACCGCGCGGCTGTATGGTTAAGAGTCGAAGAGGCCGCAAGCCCTTCGTCTCCGTTTCAGCAGCGCCGCTCTCGACTCCCCAGTCAATCGAGCGGCGTTGCTTTTTGTGCCACTACAGAACCCCGGTGCTGCCGTCTGAAGGTGCTGCGGGTGTCTCGGGCGCTGCCGTTTCTGCCGGTGTCGCCGCGACCGGGGCCGGAGCCGGGTCGATTGCCTGCATCCCGGCCTTTACCTCGTCGAGCTGGGCGATTACATCGGCGACCTGGGCCGGGCTGGCGTCCGCTGCGAGCTTCGCCTGTGCGTCCGAGACCTGATCGTGCAACGCCTTAAGGTCGGCGGTCACGCGCGTCGACGCGTCCTCCTGTGCGCTCCTCAGAGCGGCGACGGACGCCTGTAGATCGGATAGTGCGGTCATGATCCTTTTCTCGCGTATGAGTATTTCGTACTGCATATCCCTGAGACGCTCTAGCGTCGTCTCCAGGACACTGGACAGTTTCCGGTAATTCCGGTCTGTCACGTCGTTTGCCTGTGGGTCAGGCAGGTAATGGACGTTCGCTTCGATGTTGACATTCATTGTTCTCATCCCTCTGAGTGATTCCAGCTAGCGAAATCAGGCACGTCAGCCGCGATCACCGGCCACGCTTCCCGCCGTGCGGCCAGTTCAGCCCGTGCGCGCCGTGCTCTCGATCTCCGGTCGATTAGCTGGTCCCACGATAGGATCAGCGCCATTCCGGCGAGCAGTAGACAGCCGGACATGACCTCGATTGCGATGCGCTTCATGCTGCCGCCTGATTTAGACACGTTGTCTTGCCCCTATCTCGTGGGATTAGGCCTGCGGCAACGACCGCGTTTCGCCACGACCCGAACGCGGCAACCGCGCTCCCCTGTGCCGGGCTACCACCGCCTTCGTGCACTTTCGGTGTACGGCCCAAACTCTCGGCGGCTTTACGCAACGCGGCCACGATCCTTGCCTTTTCACGTGACCTACGACGCCACCTGAGCAGGCGACACGCAGCATCCAACAGACCGAGTGCTCTTAGGCAGACCGAGCAAGTCCGACCAGTGAAGCCCGTCGCCGTCGCTAGATCGGCAATGCTCATGGTGTCCGAATCGCGCAGCGCGGACACCACGCGGACGGGGTCTACGAGGCGCACGTTGCGATTGCGCGATCGTCCGGTATTGCGGGCAATTATTTGTCCGACCCGTGCGCGCGAGATGCCGTACTGTGCGCCGATCTCCGTCATACTTACCTCTCCGGCGTGCAGGATCATGATTTCCGACTCTCTTTCCCAGTCGCGCTTCATCAGGCTGCCAACCGTAGCGGGGCGTGGATGATCTCCGCCTCGCATTCCGCGTAAGGCAGGCAAAGCGCCTCGTACTCAAGTAGCAGGTGGGCCAGCTCGGCCCGCTCTGCCCTCGTAGCGACTCCCGTAGCACACCGGCACTGGATCACGTCGATCGCCGACTGTAGCTCCGTTTCCGCCCGAAATAGCGCGGCTTCGTCGCGTGTGGGAGCCGCGCTTATGTGAGCGTCCAGCGAGAGCAAGCGGAGTGCGACCTTGCGGGTTGATCCGTTGTAGACCGAGAGCGTCGTGAGTGTCTGGGGCCACGTTGTTTTCACGTGCCGGGCGCACTCGCACCGCTGGCGTAGCGATCCCCAGTCCCGATCAGCGGGCGCTGTGCAGATCATCCGGCGTATGTCCTCCCCGGCAGCGATGCACTGCTGCTGGGTGGAGTCAGAAAGCGATTGAACAGAGATTCGTTTCATGACGCCTTCTGAAGCGCAGCTCCTGACGCCCCTCTCGACTCGCCCCAAAACTGCTCAACGGAAAAGCCGCAGTACTCGGCGACAGCGGCCTTCATCTCTTCGCTACCGGGCCGCGTTCCTTCCATCACGCCGTCCACATGGGTCCACGAGTAGCCGATAGAAAGAGCGCCGTCGCCCTTGCTGGTCTCGTGCATTGTGACCGAGTGGGCGAACGCGGCCCGGCGCTCTAGTGGAGTCAGAGCCATTGTGTTACCTCTAGTGTGGTGAAAGCACTGTTTGAGTCTCACATCGGTAATATACGTACCATATCGGCAATGTCAATACCGAACTGTACCGAATATTCCCAATCCGGAAAAATGGCTGAATCCCCCATCGGTCAGCGGATGCTTCAGGCACGCTTGGACCTGGCTCAGCGCCTCGGGCGCGAAGTGTCGAAGAAGGAAATCGCCCGGGTACTGGACATTCCCGCGCCGACGTATGGCCGGTACGAGACTGGGGAGC
>JBPCNJ010000162.1:0-6122 GCA_051001375.1 Gemmatimonadaceae bacterium | reverse complement strand
GAGCCGGAGCGATTTGGCGGCTCAAGCGCGGATCTGGCCGACGTCGCCGCCGCGGTCGCGATCCCGGTGCTCAGGAAGGACTTCCATGTCGCTTCCGTCCAATTGTACGAGGCGCGCGTACTGGGCGCGTCGGCCGCGCTCTTGATAGCCCGCGCAGTCGAGCCGGGACAGCTGCGCGACCTGATCGCTACGGCTACCGACATCGGTCTGGAGTCGCTCGTCGAGGTTCGAGACGATCATGAGCTAGCACGCGCGCTCGATGCGGGCGCGACCCTCATAGGCGTGAACAACCGGAATCTGGAGACGCTCGTCATTGATCCCGGGACGGCGGCCCGCATTATCCCGCTGATCCCGGGCTCGGTGGCCGCAATCGCGGAGAGCGGCATTAGCTCGCGCGCCGAGGTGGAGCGCGCCGCTGCGTTCGGCGCCGACGCAGTGCTGGTCGGTTCGGCCGTCTCCGCCGCCGCCGACCCGGTACGCGCGGTGGCCCAGCTGGCGGGGGTTCCGGCTAACCGAAACATGCGTCGGGACCATGGCCGTTCAGATTAAATTCTGCGGTCTCACCCGACCGGAGGACCTCGCCGAAGCGGCCAAGCTCGCCGCTGACTACGCTGGTGTAGTCTTCGCCGGCGGGCCACGATCGCGCACGCTTGCCCAGGCATCCGCGCTGTTCGGCACGGGGTCGAGACCGACGCGTGTCGGGGTGTTCGCGCGGGCGGATGAAGGTGCGCTTCGGGTGGCAATTGCTAACTTGCCCCTCGACGTTGTACAGCTGCACGGTGATGCGGACGAGGGCGGCATCAGGGCAGCGCGAGCTGCTGGGGCGCGCGAGGTATGGACCGTAGTGCGAAT
Organism: Gemmatimonadaceae bacterium; assembly: GCA_051001375.1. Classification (GTDB taxonomy): domain Bacteria; phylum Gemmatimonadota; class Gemmatimonadetes; order Gemmatimonadales; family Gemmatimonadaceae; genus Fen-1247. The sequence goes on along the minus strand of JBPCNJ010000162.1, from coordinate 5,270 downwards.
CGAGGGGACGCACCTTCCGGCCGATGCCGAGCAGCTGTTTCTGGCGTCGGATGCGGTCGTCCTTGATACGATGGGGACCGCCGGGCTGGGTGGGACCGGCCGCGTATTCGATTGGGAAGCAATCGCCGCGCAACTTCTGCCGCTGCGTCGAGGGGCGCGCCTGGTCGTCGCTGGCGGGCTCACGCCGGACAATGTTGCGCGTGCGGTTCGCGTGTTGAATCCGGACGTGGTGGACGTGTCGTCGGGCGTCGAGTCGGCGCCTGGCGTAAAGGACCATTCATTAATGCGCCGCTTCTCGGAAGCGGCACGGGGTGCGTGACTAAGTGAAAGCGACTGTCGGAAGCAGTGCAGTGCGTGGGAGTGAGGGGACCGGCGCCACGGGGGCGGCACCTTGGGGAAGGGATCGTTTTGGCGCCTTCGGGGGCCGCTACGTCCCGGAAACTCTCATCCCTGCTTTGGATGAGCTGGAACACGCGTTTGACGAAGCAGTTAACGATCCGGAGTTCGTCCAGACGTTCGAGGGGCTGCTCCGCGACTATGTTGGCCGACCGTCGCCGCTGAGTGATGCGCCGCATCTGAGCGAGCGTGTGGGTGCGCCGGTGTACTTAAAAAGGGAAGATCTCAATCACACGGGCGCGCACAAGATCAACAACGCTCTGGGGCAGGCGCTGCTCGCCATGCGTATGGGCAAACGCCGCATAATCGCTGAAACGGGCGCGGGTCAGCACGGCGTAGCGACGGCTACCGCTTGCGCCAGGTTTGGCCTGGAGTGCGTCGTGTACATGGGTGAAACCGACATGCAGCGCCAGGAACTCAACGTCTTCCGCATGCGGCTGATGGGCGCCGAGGTGGTGCCCGTACTCTCCGGTACGCGCACGCTCAAGGACGCGACGAGTGAGGCCATCCGCGACTGGGTAGCGAACGTGGACACGACGCACTACATCATTGGATCTGTCGTCGGACCGGCGCCGTATCCGCGCATGGTGCGCGATCTTCAGAGCGTCATCGGCCGTGAGGCCCGCGTGCAGATTTTGGCGCGTGCGGGCCGGCTGCCGACGGCGGTCATCGCCTGCGTGGGTGGTGGCTCCAACGCAATGGGCATATTTCATCCGTTCGTGCATGATGCGGCGGTGCGCCTGATCGGCGTCGAGGCTGCCGGTGAAGGACTTGATGGCGATCGTCACTCGGCGTCGCTGTCACGCGGAGTTCCGGGCGTTCTGCACGGCTCGCTGAGCTATCTGTTGCAGGACGAGCACGGACAGGTTCACCCGGCGCACTCGATTTCGGCCGGACTGGACTATCCAGGCGTGGGTCCTGAGCACTCGTACCTGCACGAAACTGGTCGCGCGGAATACGTCGCAGTGAAAGACTCCGACGCCGTGGCGGCCTTCGAGACGCTGAGCAGACTGGAGGGGATTATTCCAGCGTTGGAGACATCGCACGCGGTGGCGTGGCTGCTTGCGTCGGCCGGCAACTGGAAGCCAGATGACGCGCTACTAGTGTGCGTGAGTGGTCGCGGTGACAAGGACGTCGCACAGGTTAGAGCGATGGTTCCGGAACCGCAGTTGTGACCGGCCCCGTAGCCTCGAGCGCTGCACCACTGACACGCCCGAGTGGCGCAAAATTCACCGTTCCCGCGGCTCAAATCGGCACCGCCGAGGTGGCGGAGATGTTGAAGTTGATGGCCCGCGCGGTGCGGGCGCATCAACTGTACATGGCGAACAACCCGATGCACGCGCGCGCTATGGAGGCGCTGCGCGACTCGCTCACCGCGCTCTGGGCTGGCCGCGATCTCATCGAGTTGCGCATCACCGAAGACGAGATTCAGTACGACGGCGACACCGTATTCAGCGAAGCCAGCCGCGGCGGTGAGAGCTTACCATGGACGGTATACAAGGACGGCATCCGTTCGTTCGAGATCCGCAGCGGGTTCGAGGGTCAGGATCTCGTCAAGTTCCTGGACGCGCTCAAGGCAACGCGCAGTCGCGGCTCGGACGATGACGACCTGGTCACGCTATTCTGGGAATCCGACTTCGCGCACCTGGGCTACGGCTACGTCGAGGCGGGGATGGACGGGCAGGAAGCTCCGGGCGCTGATTTGCTCCGTGGCGGCATCAAGACCGGAGTGACAAAGGCCCGCCCTGACGAGGAGAGCGACGCGGGTGTGTATGGCGCCGGTGCTTCTCCATTTGCGCGCATCGCTGACTTTGATCCGTCGCTTTACTTCCTGGACGAGCCCGAGATCGCATACCTCCAGAACGCGATTCGCGAGGACTTCAGCGGTGACCTGCGCCCGTCCGTCATTGCGGCACTGCTCGACACGTTCGAATCCGAGATCGATGCGGATGTGCGCGATGAGATTTGCGGACATGTCGAGTCGTTGCTGATAACGCTACTCTCGACGTTGCAGTTCGACTCCGTGACATATCTGCTTCAGGAGGCGTCCGCTGCGGTCTCTCGCGCGGAATCGCTGCTTCCCGCGCACCGTGCGCGTCTTAGTGGCCTCGTGCGGCACATGAGCGATCCCCAGGTTCTGGACCAGCTGTTGGCGACGTTGGAAGAGGCTCCGGTGATCCCGGCGCATGACGATCTCGTGCTACTGCTCGCACGACTGGACGGGCGCGCGCTGGCGCCCGTAATCGCGCATCTGGTACGCACGCGAAGCGCAGAGCTGCGCGCGCTGCTGGAGGCGGCTGCGATCCGCCTCGCGACCACCAGCACGGCTGAATTGATACTGCTCATCGACAGTACGGACGAGATGGTAGCGTTGGAAGCAGCACGCCGCGCGGGCGAGCTACGTCTGATCCCTGCCGTCGCGGCGCTGATAAGACTGCTCGGGTCGGCCAACGTCGAGGTGCGCCGCGGAGCCGCCGCGGCCCTCGCCGATGTCGGCTCACCGGGCTCTATGCAGGCGCTCGATCGCTGCCTCGACGACGCCGATCGCGCGATCAGGATTTGCGCCGTCCTCTGGCTCTCGCGCCGTTCGCATGGCGCGTCGCTCCCTCGAATTGAGCGCGCGCTTCGCGGCCCCATGCTGCGGGACGGGAGCGCCCCGGAGCGCACGGCTTTCCTGGAAGCGTATGCGTCGTTGGGCGGGGATGCGGCCGTTCCGTTTCTGGAGAGCGTTCTCGCGCCCAGGGGATTTCTTTCACGCAAGGAAGACCCGGCCACACGTGCATCCGCGGCGGCTGCGTTGGGCAAGCTTCGCTCGCCTCTCGCACTCGATGCGCTCCGGCGCGCCGCGGCCGACAAGGACATTGTCGTGCGCACCGCGGTGACCCGCGCGATCAGAGGCGCGGAATGACAGCCGCCACTGTTCGGGGTGGCGCTGGTGTGGAGCATGCTGAGCGGCAGGAGACAGCGCAGGTGCGCCGCGACGGTCGTGCTCTCCTGGCCGGAATACACGGCGCAGCCAGGGCCACGAAGCTGTATCCGTCCGAGCACCAGAGTGTGCAACGAGCGCTGGCAGAGCTCGCGGAAGGAGCACGGGACATTCGTGCCGGAAACGGAGAGTTGGAGCTGCGTGTTCAGGGTGATTTCATCTTCGTCAATGGCACCCGGCTTCGTCTCGACCTGAGCAACTACGCCAGCTTCGGTCGGGTACTCGAGCTATTCCGCGCTGCCGGGATCGGGACAATGCGTCTACTGGATGATGCTTCTCCGCGCGATTGGTTGGCGTTTCTCTCCGTCGTGGAAACGGCTGGAACCAGGGCGGTTAGCGACGCCGCTACAGTAACGAGCGAGTTGCACACCGCGGGCACATCTGTTTTCGAGGTAGCGCCTGTCCCGGAGGACGACGAGCTGAATGTTGGGCGAGTCAAGGCACAGGCGGCCGCAAAAAGCACGTATGCGCAGTCGGTCGCGCTCACCAAAGACGTGATTCATTCGGTGCGAATGGGGCGCGCCCCCAGTTCCAAAAAGATTAAGCGCGCAGTCCAGGCAATCGTCGATGAAGTGCTGAACGAGGAAACATCGCTCATAGGGCTTACGACGCTGCGTGAGTACGACGAGTACACGTACACAAATTCGGTGAACGTCTGCATTTTTGCGGTCGCGCTCGGTAAGCGCCTGTCCATGACCAAGCTCCAGCTGTATGAGCTCGGTCTGGCCGCCCTGATGCACGACGTCGGCAAGTCGCGCGTGCACACCGATCTGCTGAACAAGACGACGTCACTGGACGAGCACGAGTGGCGCAGTATTTCCGCGCATCCCTGGCTCGGGGTGCTAACGCTGTTTCAGCTGCGCGGCCAGCATGAGTTGCCCTACCGCGCGATGGTAGTGGCGCACGAGCATCACATGAAGTGCGACCTATCCGGATACCCGCGCTGTCGTCGCCCGCGCAGCCTGACGATGGCGAGCAAAATCGTGGCGGTCGCGGACGGTTACGATGCCGCGACGTCGCGCCGGTCATACCAGACGACGCCGTTCCCGCCTTCGGCTGTGCTCCAGGAGATGCGCGACAATCCCAAGCGCGGTATGGACCAGGTCGTTGTGAAGGCATTCGTTGCCTTGCTGGGCATCTACCCTGTTGGGACGCTGGTGGTGCTGGACACCTTCGAGCTGGCCGTTGTCCGGGCGCCGAACGCGAGTCCGGAGATGCTGTCACGGCCGCGTGTCGTACTCTTGAGCGACGATCGTGGCAATCTGCTCGAGCCTCCGCTCGAGGCGGACCTTGCGGTGCGTAAGCCGGACGGCGAGTTTGCGCGCACCATAATTAAAACGGCGGATCCAGACCGCTACGGCATCCGGGTTAGCGACTATCTCATCTAACAAGATCGATCAGCGATTCGCGCTGCTGCGCGAGAAGGGACGCAAGGCGCTCGTCTGCTACATGACTGCTGGACACCCTGACCGCGCCCGCTCCCTGGAGCTCCTGCGTGGCCTCGCTGACGCCGGCGCTGACGTGATCGAGGTCGGCGTTCCGTTCTCAGACCCCCTCGCCGACGGACCTGTGATTCAGGGCAGCTCGCAGGCGGCATTGGATGACGGAATGACCTTTGGCGGAGCGCTCGACCTCGTCGCTGAGGCGTCCGTCGCCGTGCCCGTCGTGTTGTTCGGGTACCTCAACCCGTTCCTCGCAGCGGGGGACAGCATGCTGCACCGCGTCAAACAGGCGGGCTGCGATGGGGTACTCATCACAGATCTACCGCTCGGCGCTGACTCGAATTTGGAAGCGCGTTTCGCCGAGAGTGATCTGGACTTCATTCGTCTCATCGCGCCGACCACGCCGCCCAGCCGCATGGCTGAGATCGCGCGTAGCGGCAGCGGTT
>JBPCNJ010000161.1:0-6258 GCA_051001375.1 Gemmatimonadaceae bacterium | reverse complement strand
GCCGTCGGGAGAGATCTTTGGATAGCACGTGATTACGCGCCAGTACTACGACCGATATCAGCTCCCGGTGATGCACACCGAAACCAACTACCATCAGGGGCCGCGCGGTGATGAGGCCGCTGCGTGGCTGCGAAGGGAGTGGGCGAATGTGCTGCGCGTGCGTAACGATGGCGTCCCCATCGTGGGGTTCACGTGGTATTCACTCACCGATCAGGTCGACTGGGATACCGCGCTCCGGGAGCCGAACGGGCACATCGATCCAGTGGGACTGTTCGACCTGGATCGGAATGTCAGGCCGGTTGGCGAAGCGTATCGGGAGCTGATAAGCGACTGGGGCGCCGTGCTGCCAACGCAGAGCATCGTTCTGTCGCTGCCGATCACGCCTCGACAGCCGGAAGTGATCCCTGTCGGTGATGCTGGCGCTCTTGAGCACCCACCGACCGCCACTCGGCCGCAGGTGGTACAGCCAGACACACCAGGAAGCTCCAGTCCGCCCACCCCGGCGACCACAACGTCAGCAGCGTCGGTCACGGGCGCCATCTTACCCGTCCAGGGAGATCCTGTTAAATGAATCGTTTCGAGGGAAAAGTCGCGCTCGTCACCGGTGCTGGCGGCGGTATTGGACTCGCAACCGCAAAGCGCTTCGGCAGCGAGGGAGCGAAGGTCGTGATCGCGGACCTGGACATCGCGAAGGGCGCCGCCGCCGCGGAAGCGGTGGAGCACGCCGGCGCTCCCGACGTATGGGCTTGCGCATGCGATGTATCCGACGAGGCGCAGGTCACGAGCTGTGTCGAGGGCACAATCGAGCACTTCGGCACCATCGACGTGATCGTCAACAACGCTGGACTCATGACGTTTGTGCCGCTCATCGATCTGACGGGCGATGATTGGCGCCGCGTACTCGGGGTCGATCTCCTGGGTACTTTCTACTTTATCAAGCAGGCGTTCAAGCACATGCGACCGGGCGGGGCTATCGTGAATGTGGCGAGCATTCACGCGATTGAGACAGAGCCGACCGTCGCTCCATACGCAGCCGCGAAGGCGGCGGTCCTGTCGCTCACGCGCTCAGCCGCGCTCGAGGGTAAGCCCCGCGGCATTCGCGTGAACGCCGTGCTTCCCGGCGCTGTCGACACTCCGATGCTGTGGAATAATCCCAACGTGAAGTCCGGCATAGAGAAGATCGACCGGAGCGACGTGGGCATGCCGGAAGACATCGCCGCCGGCATCGCGTTCCTGGCATCGGATGAGGCGCGCTTCGTTCAGGGTGCAAGCCTCATCATTGCTGGAGGACGCCTCGACCGGCTATGACAATCACGTTCAATAGCTACGTCACAGAATTGAATCCGGCGGCAGTGGTGTACGCGGCACGTAGGGAAGGTAGATGGCAAGATCGCGAGCAAGAGCTCGGTAGTCGAAATGGCTGGCGCTCACTGGCTCGCCATCGACATTCGCACTGACGGCGTTCTCTGCCTTTATTGTGAGCTCGGGCAACTGTACATAGTGCACGCCATCGGCACCGATGTGTTCGCCGCTGCGCAGCTTGAGCAGAAGTGGCATGAGATCCGTCACCGGCATGTCTTCCACAACACAGAGATCTATGAGGCCGTCGGTGATGCTCGCACGCGGTGTGAGCACGCTGCCTCCGCCCGTAGTACGTGCATTGCCAACCGCGAACAGGAGACAGCGACACGAGAGCTGAAATCCGGGTCCGTTGAACCGCATCGCTGTTGGTTCGAGTTGTGAGAGCTTGCGCACACCGGTGATCGCGTAGGCGAGCGGACCAAGCATGTCCTTTAACTCTGTCGATGTCTCGGCGGTGACTTCGGCAGCCACTCCGCCCGTGGACACGTTGAGAAACCGACGGCCGTTGAGTGACGCAGTATCGGCGCAAGTTGGCTTGTGGCGCAGGATCACCTCGAAGGCGTCACGCGGACTGTCAGGAATTCCTACCTGGCGCGCGAAGTCATTCGCCGTACCCATGGGAATGATCCCCACCGGTACCGGAGAACCGATCAGACCATTGATGACGTTGTTCACAGTTCCGTCACCGCCGACTGCGACAATTGCATCAAATCCCCTCGCTGCCCCGTCGTGAGCGAAGGTCGCGCCATCGCCCGCCGCGATCGTAATGGCTGTCTCGACCTCGCAGCCGCTATCGCTAGCGAACGCAAGCATCTCTTGCACCTCAGGGAGATCTGCACGGTCACCATGCAGGATGACCAGAACACGTTGCGGAGAGGTGTGCGCCGTAGCGCCTTCGACGCCGATCATGCGAGCTCCGACTGGCGAGTCCCTAGTATGAAGACCGCGAGCGCCGCGACAATAACAATCGCGATCGCGAGAAAGGACACTTGGTAGCCAAATGCGGCGATAAGAAAACCGGCGATTATAGGACCGCCCGCGTGCCCCGCATCCCACAGGCTACCGAAAACCCCCATCGCAGAACCAAAGTTTCCCGCTTTGACCCGGTCACCAATCATCGCCGTGGTCGACGGTGTGACCATCCCGGTGCCAAGACCAAAGAGCACGTTCAGCACCAGCAACGGAATGAAGCCAGCGACGTGCGGCATGACGGCCAGCATGGTCGCGCAGAGCAGCACCCCGATCACAATAATAGGGCGGCGTCCAACTCGATCCGACAGCGTGCCCATGGTGGGACGGCTCAGGATCGAGGCGATGCCCTGTCCACCAAACAGCAGTCCCATCCTGCCCACCGAGATATGAACTGTCAGCGCATACAGCGGCAGATATGCCTGAAGTGCTCCGACACCCATGTAGAGCGTCCCCTCTATCAGGCTCGTGAGCCGAATCGTCTTGTCGCTCACGATCTCGCGCACGCCCTGCACCAGCTGCTGAGTAACTGCGCCTGCCGTAGGGCGCGGCCCCGATACCGCCGCTGGTACGTCTCGCGGGATACGTATCACGAGCAGGAGCGCGAGTGTGCCGATGACACCCGAGACGATGAACGCAACGTCGAAGCTGTAGGCGGCGAGGATAGCCGCGCCAATCACCGGTCCGAGCACCACGCCGGCATTCTCCGCTGCACTGTACAATCCGAGCCTGTGCGCACGCTCCTTGGGATAACGCTTGGCCACCAGCGCCGAGGCGGCTGGCGCGTACAGCGCGGTAGAGAACCCGTGGTAGAAGCGGACCAGGAGAAGTTGCTGCCATGAGCGGACAATCAAATACAACCACGGCCCGGTCGCTTTGACGAGCAACCCGGAGACCATGATCTTTTTGAAGCCGAGGATGTCAGCCAGCGCCCCGGCTGGCAGCTTGACGACGATCCCGGTGACTGTCACCGCGGCCACGATGAGTCCGATCACTGAAGTTGGTGCACCGAGGTGCTTCGCGTACAGCGCCGTGAGCGGGCTGCGCGCCATCTCGTAGCTCAATCGCCCCAGAAAACCGACGGCGGAGAGTGTGACGAAGGTGAATGGAGGCCACGGTGGCAACGGGGGCGAAGAGCTTCCGTCTATTAAATCCGGAGTTGCTGGCGGAACTATTGGTGGAATCGGTGAAGCCAAGGGCGGTGTCCTGGGTGATGTACGAAAGGGTGGAGCGATTCACTCAAGGTTAAAAAGAGCGGTGCGTGACACGGCGCCGGAATTGTTCAACGTGAAAACGGACAGCCGCACGCCCGCCGGATGATACACGTCGACACGCATAAATCCGGTCGGCGTCTCGCGGGCGGAATGCGCGGCTGAGAAGGGATAGATCATCCCAGGCTGCCAGTGTATACAGCTCGACTCTTGCGTGCCGACTGACCCGGCGCCGCTCGTGATGTAGTGCGTGATGTAGTGAGTCTGGTGGCCAGACGTGGTGTCCGCGAATACCTGGAGCGTGTGGTCGTGACCCGAGATATACGCGACCGGACGGTGCATCGCCCCCAAGTGCTTTGTAAGCTCCTTCCTCAGCAGCTGATACTCCTCGCCGCTGAAGTCCTCACCGATCTCTACCGCCTTGCGGATCTCCGTGAAAGCGGCTCCCGCAATTCCGCTCGGTCCTCCGCAGGCATTCCCGTGCTCACCACCGGAGCGCATCGGGTGGTGAGCCGCCACGATCACGAAGTCTGACGCAGGGACGCGGTTCATGCGTGCGGACAGCGAGTCGATTACCGTGCGCGGAGTTGCGCCCGCGCAGTTCGGGTCGGGTGTGTTGTCCGCATGGCGCAGGATCCACTCCGAGTCGAAGGGGAGGATTACAACTCGTGAACCAATACGCAGCTCATCCGGACCAGGGCAGCCTCCTCGCGGACGATACAGGACTCGCCCATTGGCCAGGCCATTGAGGAAATCTCCTTCACGTTTGACGGCGGTCGGATCCTTGGAGCGAAGTGAGCGAATGCAACTGATGACGCGCGGATTCAGCGCTTTCACGCAGCCCGCGGGGCGCCAGTCATGATTGCCTGGCACGAAGAGCACGCGGGCGGGCGCGGGTACCGCCTCGACTTGCTGCTCGAGCGCGCAGACGGCCCGATCTCGCTCTGTCTGGAGGGTATTTGGAGAAGCGTGGCCTGCGCTGTCTGGATCCGGCGCGGGAAGACCGCGCGGGTATGCGTTATCGCCAAGGTAGACAACCCATTGCTGTGATTGACGTTGATGCACACGGGCTCTGGTGTGCGCATCCTGTGCCGCGATCTGCGCGTGCACGTGCGCCAGTACGGAAGCCGGTGCCTCGACCGGATATCCCGCATCGCCGACGAGGTAAATGGTCGCATCCAACGTGTCGCGCGCGTTCGGAGCATTTGGGTTGGTCGCCGGAGTGGTCGCTGACATTGTTGTGATCAGCTCCCTGGGAAGAAAGCTGTCCGGTACTGAAGACATACCGCGCACGAGCGCCAGATCGCATGGCAGCATGTCCGTAGCAGCGGCGACGTTATTCCTGCTCGTTATACAGGCGGACAGGACTACCAGCACGGCAAACGCGATCCAGCCCTGAGCCGCAGAAAACATTGTCGTGGCTACTCTCGGTCCGGCCATGTCGTAGAAATCGGAAGTGTCCTCATTGCACGAGCGGTTTGCCCGTGAGAGTTCTGCTGACGCGAAGTCTCTCGTATAACGCCGCACTCAGTGCCGCTATGAGAAGGCCAGCAGCCCAGCCGCCGAGCACATCAGTCGCCCAGTGTACGTCAAGATAGATCCGGCTCGCGCCGATGAGGAGCGGCCCGGTCACTCCAAGCACGACAGCGTTACGGCGTGAGAGAATCCTTTCACGTGCCAGCACATACGCCACCGTGACGAAGACCGCCGCCGACGTGGTAGCATGGCCGCTCGGAAACGCATACGTGAGCACGTGCAGACGGATCGCCCCGGGTGGTCTGATACGGTGGAAGAATTGTTTGATGACGAGGAATATCCCCGTCGCTCCAACGGCGGCGGTCATCACCACCGCGGCGACGTACCGCACCCGCCGCCGCCATAACCATACGGCCAGGGCGAGCGTGCCCACGATTACAGGAACGCTCGATCCAATCCAGGTGATGAAGAGAAAGATGTCGAACAGAATCGGATTCTGATGTGCAACGATCCACATGTGAACCGCATTGTCGAATGCCGTGGACTCATGCTCGAAGACATCTTCGCCCACCTTGCCCAACAGTGCGAGAGCCACCGTCGCGAGCGCGACCATGTAGACCCACTGTTTGGCTACGTAGCGGAGCCAAACAGGCGCGACACGGTGACCGTTATGCTGTGATGGTTCCATTCTTTAACCGTTCGGTCGTGTAGTTTCGGTTCAGCGCTACCAGGGAGAGATAGCGACGGCCACGCGGCCGTCGCCGGTCGGTACGACGGATGCGGACAGGAAGAGTCGGTCCAGGCGGTTTCTGGTGTGGGCATGCTGGTACTGCACCAGCTTTGTTCCGCTGAAAATTCCAACCGCGGCTGAAAGGACAACGTCGCTAGTCCAGTGTTTGTTGTTGTAAAGCCGAGATAACGCGACCATCGTCGCACCGGTGTACGCCAGCGGGGTGACGTATCGCGTCTGGTGCGGCCACCAGTGAGACCCCTCGCTGGCAAGTGCCGATGCCGCCGCGAAGGCGGCAATCGCGTGGCCGGACGGGAACGAGGAATAATCCTCTCCCTTCCGGAACCCGCGCCCAAATTTGAAATCAGTAGGGTTTGTATCGTCGCTCACGTATGGCCGGCTCCGTCCGGCCACTCCCTTGATGACGTATCCGATCAGCTCCCCGGCAACTACCGACTCGCCAGTGTGCAGCCCGATATCCGTCAGCCGCTCGTCGTGCCTGATCCGTCC
>JBPCNJ010000160.1:0-4935 GCA_051001375.1 Gemmatimonadaceae bacterium | reverse complement strand
TTTGAAGACTCGATAGAGGTGGTAGCGTTCTGCACGCTTCGCTGACGTGTCGACTTGGTTCTGACTGGTGAAAAAGGGCGTCATGGCTCCGAAGCGCGTCGTCTTGACTTCGATAAGCCGCTCCCGTCCATCTTCCTCGAACGAGACGATGTCGTATCCGAGCCAGTCTCCCTGAGAGCGAGATGCGTGGACGATACGCTCCGCGAGTATTTTCCGGCCAGCCTGCCAGAGTCGAGCATGCTCTACTCGAAGTACAAAGTCTTCTCCTGCCGCACCAAGCGACGCGTTGTGAGCTTCGAGTTCCAGGTAGTTGACAGCGCGAGGTGAAACTGGTCTGGCAACGCGTCGCTCGTAACTGCGATGCGATTCCAGATTACTGACGGGCGCGGGCACAATGATCGAACTGAGCATGCCGATTTCGGGAGCCTCGTGCGCAGGCTGCTCGACTGCCGTAGCAGCAGCAGCTGCTACCTGCTGGTCCATACACAGCCTCTTCTCCACTACTTGTCGGAGAAGATCCTGATAATTACTTCTCGGCCTGTAACCGTCGATGTAAGGGTAGCCAAGGGCAATCAACACTGCGCTGATGTTAGCGTGCTTGAATTCAACTGAGCCGCGCGAACGATTTCGCAATAGTGCTCGCAAGCGGCTGTTGTGGTCAGCCTTACTGTATGATTCCCCGCGAAGCTCGCTTGTGAGCATGGCGAAATAGTCGGCTACCGTGGCCTCTACCTCCTCGACTGACCAGTCTTCAGGCACGTGCGGCATTTTTCAGTAGGTGCCACACTCGCTCGACGTTATGCTCTCCCGTCCGAATGTTGCCGATGGCGAGACGAAGTACGAATCGGCCGCGGAGTTTCGTATGCGAGAGGAACGCTTCTCCGCTCGCGTTCACGTCGTCCAATACCGACTGGTTCAATGCGTCGCACTGTTCGGCGCTCATCCCCGCAGGTGCGCAGCGAAAGCACACGAGTGAGAACGGGCCGGGCGCGACCACCTCCCATCCCGGTTCGTTCTCGACCCAGGTCGCGAACTCGCGCGCCAACTCGCAGTGATTCCTGATGCGACTCGCCAACCCATCCGTCCCGAACGCCCGCATCACCATCCACAACTTCAACGCTCGAAACCGCCGCCCCAGCTGCACCCCATAGTCCATCAGGTTCACAACATCATCCTGCTCGCGCGTTACGAGATACTCGGGGACGAGTGAGAATGCGCGTTTGAGCACGCTCGGGTCTTTTACCCAGAAAGCGGAGCAATCAACTGGCGTGAATAGCCACTTGTGTGGGTTCACAACCAGCGAGTCAGCGCGATCAACGCCTGCGAGATAATGGCGGAGTTCTGGGACAACGCCCGCCGCGCCGCCGTACGCGCCGTCAACGTGAAGCCAGATATTCTCGCGCTCGCAGACGTCGGCAATGGCGGGAACGGGATCGACGCTGGTCGTGCTCGTCGTACCAATTGTCGCGACGACGGCAATCGGATGAAAGCCGCGCGCGCGATCGGCGCGGATCGCTGCTTCAAGTAAATCGGGGCGCATGCGGAACGCATCGTCAACGCCGATGTGCACCACGTTTTCGTGGCCGAAGCAAAGGGTGATCGCTCCCTTGTCTAACGAGGAGTGTGCTTGCTCGGAGCAGTACACTCGGAGTGCACTGATGTCGCTCCGGCCGGCGAGGCCGCGCTCGCGCACGTCCAGATTGGCGGCTTCGCGCGCGGCGGCGAGTGCCAGCATGGTGGAGATGCTCGCGGTGTCGTTGATCACACCGAACCATCCATCTCCAAGCCCGATCGCCTGGCGCAGCCAGTCGAGTACCACGATCTCGAGCTCGGTCGCGCTGGGGGAGGATTTCCACAGCATCGCGTTGGTGTCGAGCGCGGCGGCGAGCAGCTCGCCCAGGATACCAGGGACGGATGCGCTGATTGCGAAGTAGGCGAAGAAGGACGGATGATTCCAGTGCGTGATGCCCGGAATGATGATCCGCTCGAAGTCGTCGATGATGCGGCCGACCGGCTCACCGGTGCTCGGCGGCGACGTTGGCAGCGCCGCGCGAATGTCGCCCGGCGCAACCTGAGCCAGCACCGGGTACCGCTCGGGGTGCTCCAGGTAGCCAGCAATCCAGTCGATGATCTGGTGCCCGTGTTCACGAAAGAGCTCGGGCGATAGATCGCCGGTCGATGGAGGCGGCGTGTGTGGCGGCGTGGTGGTCATGCGGATATGGCTGAATGAGTTCGGAATCTACAGCGGCTCAGACCAGCATTAGCCAGCTACTCGAACCGGTGGTAAAATGTCACGTGTGCAACACGTCCCGAACCGTGGAAAGAGCAATGTCCGCCACCTCCGATCCAATGATCCCGGTCATATCCGCCCTCAGATCACGCCTGACCGGCGCGCTGCCGCGAGTGATGCGTGCCGTGCTGCGTCCGTTCGACGACGACACAATCTGGTGGCATCCAGAAGTTCCTGTTAATTCTGCCAATCCTGTTAATCCTGTCGCGGTACTGGCGCTTCACTGTGCTGGAAATTTGCGCCACTATGTCGGCCATTATGTCGGTGGCCTCGGTTACGAGCGTGACCGGCCAGCGGAATTCGACGCTACCAGGCGCTTGACCAAGACCGAGGTGCTGGCGGAATTCGATCGGGCGATCGCTGACGTCGACGCCACGCTCGACGGTCTCACGACCAGCGATTATCTACTGCCATCGCGCGATCCTGAGAAGAGCCACGGCTCGATTTACGAGGACATGCTCCACGCGACCGTCCATCTCGCCTTCCATGTGGGCCAGGCAGTACAGCTCGCCAGGCTGCGTGGGTACGAGCTTCCGCCTAACGTTTGGGCCGGTGCGCATCGTGCCTCGGGCGCGGCGACGTGACAGTGGACGCGAGAGCGGAGCTCAATGCAGGATCTAATCTCAACATGACTTCGCTCAGCGCATGCGAGATGTAGACAGCACTACGGCGGCACCGCGAGCACAAGCCGGACACGATTTACATGATGAACAGGATGGGCGAGATCACGGTCTGCAGCGCGCGCTCGGCGTGCGCGCGCTCTCGGCCACAGCGTTCAACGTCACTGTGGGTGGCGGAATATTTGTTCTTCCGGCGGTAGTTGCGGCGAGCGTGGGACCGTCGGCGCCGCTGGCGTATGTGGTGTGCGCGGTCGCGATGGGGCTCATCGTTCTGTGCTTCGCTCAGGCGGGGAGCAGGGTATCGCTCACCGGCGGCCCGTATGCGTATGTGGAAGTTGCGCTCGGTCCGTTCGTGGGGTTTCTGGCGGGAGCGCTGTTGTGGCTACTGGGCTCGTTGGCAACGGCGGCGGTAGCGAGTGCGTTCGCGGGATCGGTCGCGGTGTTCTGGCCGGCACTTTCGGCGCCGGGGCCGCGTGCGCTCGTACTCGCGCTGTTGTTCGGCACGCTGGCCGCGCTCAATGTTCGCGGCGCGCGTCAGGGTGCACGGCTCATCGAAGTGGTGACGGTGGCCAAGCTGGTTCCGCTCATCGCGTTCGTGGTGATCGGCGCGGCGCTGGCGCACGGACCGGCGCCGGATGTGTTTGGCAATTTGCAGCCGGCGAAGCTGGGGCGCTCGGTGCTGGTGCTCATCTTTGCGTTTGCCGGGATCGAGAGCGCGCTGGTGCCGAGTGGGGAGGTGCGTGATCCGGCGCGCACGGTGCCGCGCGCACTGTTCATCGCGATGGGTGGCGTCACGGTGCTGTACATCGCGATCCAATACGTGGCGCAGACCATTCTGGGGCCATCGCTCGCGACGTCACAACAGGCGCCGCTCGCCGCGGCCGCGCGAGTCGTCGCGGGCTCGGCTGGTGCGATCGTGCTCGCGGTCGGGGCGAGCATCTCCATGTTCGGTCACGTGAGCGGAATGACGTTCGCAACGCCACGCGCGCTCTACGCGTTTGGTCGAGATGGAATTTTGCCGAGCGTGTTTCAGCGCGTGAATCCGCGGTATCACACGCCGGCGGTGGCGATAGTAACGCAGTGCGTCATCACCTTTGCGGTATCAGTGACGAGTGGATTCGCGACGCTCGCGATCCTAAGTAATGTGGCCGTGCTCATTCTGTATGGACTGTGTTGCATCGCCGCGTGGCAGCTCCAGCGGATGGACGTGCGCGGCAACGTGCCTGGTGGCGGCATTCCGTTCAGCATTCCGGGCGGTGCGCTGGTACCCGCGCTCGCGGTCGCGGTGATTCTGTGGATACTGGCGAGCGTGACGCTCAGGGAGTTCGCGGTGGTGGGCGGGGTGCTGGTAGCGGCGTCGGCGTTGTTCGCGTTGAGGGGAACGAGAATTGGGCCAGCCTGACCAAGTTGGCCTGACCAAGTTGGCCAACTCCTTCGTGAGAATTAGCTTCCACTTATCCGGAGGGAACGATGAAGCGCGCGAAGGGGAAGCTCATGTTCCCGTTCAGCTTTTCGGATCTGCTCGCGCCCAACGGGTTTCGTGAGCTGCCAGTCACGATGCGTTATGCCGTCGCCACTTCCGCGCTTCCATTTCATCATACTGATCCGAGCTGCCATTTCGCGCCTCCCGGCTCACTCGATTCCGTACGGATTGATGGTGCTCACGCCGCGGTTGGCGCAATCGCGCTGGTTGCGCGTTACGAGCGTCAGGCCGTGCACCTGGGCCGTTGCCAGGAGATACCCGTCCGCAACCGGGATCTGTCGTCCGGCTTTATGTCCAGCGGCGGCCAAGGGTCCCCATGCAGCGGCCACACGTTCATCCACGGGGAAAATGTGACCTACAAACTGTAGCGGAAGCGCGCTGGTAAGCCAGGTCATGAGATCGCTTTGCTTCTTACCACCCGCGGGGAGTAGCTCTATTCCGTAGCGCAGCTCCGCGAGGGTGAGAACGCTGATCCCTAGCTCATCGCCCGGTACTGACGCGATCCACGCCTTCAGGGCCGCGATGGGCGGTGGTGCCGGATC